>JAURNB010000066.1 GCA_030830415.1 Acidimicrobiales bacterium
ATTCGATGCCAGCATTTGCCGTGTTGCCCAACTCGCCCCTGTGCTCGATGAATTCCATGCCAATGGCTTCACTAGTTGCGCTCTTACCCCGGCACGTGACGCACTCAATATGGCCGAGCTTGCACCGATAGAGAAATTGATACCTATTCTCGGCTCAGAGCGTGAAGGTCTTGAAGAAGGCGTGATGAATGCCGCAACCATGCGTGTACGCATTCCCATGGCCGAGGGAATTGATTCACTCAATGTGGCAGCAGCAGCTGCAGTTGCGTGTTATGGGTTAACGAGCCGCAGCGGTTGATCGTTGCGTAAGTGCTCGGCAGCTTTCACGAAATAGTCCACAAATTTTCCACGGGTTTCGTCGCTGATGTCGGCTTCACTCACCGCAGTCAACATATGCAACAACCAGTGATCTCTTTCAAGTTCTGAAATGCGATACGGCATATGCCGTGCACGCAACATGGGCTGACCACGCTCTTCGTTGTAAGTATGTGGCCCACCCCAGTATTGGGCAAGAAATAATGCGAGCCGATGAGTTGCACCATCTAGGTCTTCACCATCGGGGTACAACGGCAGCAGAACTGCATCGGTGCGGATGCCCTCGTAGAAGCGAGCGGCGATGCCTTGGAAGAAGGGCATTCCCCCTACTTCGTCGTAGACGGATATTTCTTCATCGCTCACGAAAACTCAGGGTCTTCCCAGTCGGGAAAAATAGCAGGCAATCCGTCACTCACTTTGTCGGTGAATACTGCTGCACGCTTTTCCAGGAAGCTCACAACGCCTTCTTTCGCATCGGCGCTGCGACCTCGCATTTGTATTCCGCGGCTGTCAACACGATGCGCTTCCATGGGGTGATCGGCACCCAGCATGCGCCACATCATTTGCCGCGACAACGCCACAGAAACTGGTGATGTGTTATCGGCAATTTCTCGAGCAATGGCATACGCAGCAGGCAATAAGTCTTCTGGCTCATGAATACTGCGCACCAAACCACCCGACAATGCCTCTTGCGCACTAAAGAGACGTCCGGTGTAGACCCATTCGGCAGCTTGCGAAATGCCCACTAATCGCGGCAAGAACCACGATGAACATGCTTCAGGAACAATGCCGCGCTTTGCAAACACAAACCCAAATTTTGCTTTTGTACTTGCCAGACGAATGTCCATCGGCAATGTCATTGTTGCGCCTACGCCAACTGCAGCACCATTGATTGCAGCAATAACAGGTTTCTTCAATTCAAAAATGCGTAGCGAGACGAGCCCACCACCATCGCGCACCACACCACCTTTGTCGGTGATGTCGCTGCCGCCTTTTTCAAATGTTTTACCACCGCTCGACAAGTCGGCTCCGGCACAAAAAGCTCGCCCACTGCCTGTCATGACGAGAGCACGAATGTCGTCGTTACCATCTACTTCATCGAATGCAACCTTGAGGTCACGCACCATTTGGTTGGTGAAGGCATTCAGTGCATCTGGCCGATGCAATGTAATGGTGGCAATGCCATCTGAAACATCAAACAAAATATCGGTAAAAGTCATTCCCCTTTTTACCTGAATTTGTTACGTGGTTGCGTATTGGCAGGCAATCGACCGCTACGGAACCCAAAACTGTTCGGCACTCACCACTTCTTTGTTGGCAACATGGACCAGGAAGGGAAAAGGAACCCAGTCATAGTCTTCTGGAGCACCTTCCACTCGGCCTTCCATCGCGGCACGCAGATCTGCCTGAGTGATGCGATACGACTTCCCCGGCATGTCTTGTTGCGCAACAGAAACTCGGGCATTTTCAGAAAAGCCAACAAAGAAGTTTTCAAATGTATTTTCCACTGAGTAGTCGTTCATACAACTCTCTTCTAGACCATTCTCTTTGGCCCAGGCGATACACGTGGCACCAAAGCGCGCTTTGTATAGCTGAAAAATGATGTCGCCAGTTTTTTGAACACGCGCGATTTCAGCCCAATATTTTCCATCTTGGAGAGATTCTGAATCAGAGTCCGGAAGATCGTGTGTTTCATCGATGACCACTGGAGAGACCGCTTCCCTCCACTTAGTTGCGCTACTCGTCGAGGTTTCCTGCGCCCCACAACTGACAAAGAGCACTGCACAAAAAATGACCGCGAAAAAGAAAACCTTTTTCATTTACACATCGAGGAATCGGCTGGCTGCAATACCCGAGCCAATGGCACCAGCCAAAGCGCCAATCACAAGCAGCATCAACATGACCCCATTGACATAGCTACCAGGCACCACCAGCGCGCTGATTCCGGTGCCAGGCTTAAACCCGGCCACGCCACTTGTCCAGGCGCGATTGAGAGCCCAGAGCCCTCCACACGAAGCCACACCACCAATGAGACCTTGAAGCAGCCCTTCCAACATAAAGGGAATGCGAATAAACCAGTTGGTGGCTCCCACTAACTTCATCACTTCAATTTCTCGACGGCGAGCGAACATCGCGGTTCTAATGGTGTTCCAAATAAGAGCAACAGCAACGCCTAGAAGCACCACCGACATCACGATGGTGACCGTGCGTACAAAGCCCGACAACGTAGAGATGACCTGGAACTCGTCTTCAGCAAGTGAGACACCTTCCACTTTCGGAAGACCACGATATTGCTCGGCCAAACTGCGCACGAGTGCAGCATCGCCGGTAAGCGGTACCACTTTGAACTGTGTTGGGATGGTTTCAGGTGTGAGCAAACTCAGCAAAGTGGGGTCACCTGTGAAAATGACCTTTGCTTCTTCAAAACTGGCTGCCTTATCGAGATACTTCAAGTTATTGAGATCAATGACTGCGGGCTGACTCTTAATGACTTCTTCGATGTAAGCAATTTGTTCAGGGGCGGCATCGGAAGCGACGAACACAATCATTTGTACGTCGCCCTTCCAGCGCACGAGGAGATTGTCGAACCCGCGTTGAATGAGAAATGTGGCGCCAACGAGTAACAACGAAATTGCCGATGTCACTACCGCAGCAGCGGTGAGCGTGAGGTTGCGACGGAAACTGGCCCATGTTTCACGAAAAGCGTATGCAATGCGACTCCACATTATTCGTACACTCCTCGTTCTTGGTCGCGCACAAGTACGCCACGATCGAGTTGAATGACTCGTTTACGCATCATGTTTACAATGCGATGGTCGTGAGTGGCCATGACAACTGTTGTTCCACTGCGGTTGATGCTGTCGAGCAACTGCATAATTCCCTCGCCGGTTGCGGGGTCGAGGTTTCCGGTTGGTTCGTCGGCCAACATGATGAGCGGCCTATTGACAAACGCACGAGCAATAGAAACGCGCTGTTGCTCACCACCCGACAACTGATCGGGCAAACGGTCGTGCTTGTCTTCTAGGCCCACAAGTTCAAGAACTGCCGGAACTTGTTGACGAATGACGTGACGGGGCTTGCCAATTACTTCCAAGGCAAATGCCACGTTTTCAAAAACAGTCTTATTTGAGAGCAATTTGTAGTCTTGGAAAACATTTCCCATGCCACGACGCAGGAAGGGCACTCGGGAGTCGCTGAGCTCGTTGATGTTGCGACCAGCAATCCATACATCGCCACGTTCTGGACGCTCTTGACGGTTCATGAGGCGCAAGAGAGTGGATTTCCCTGAACCTGAAGGACCCACCAAAAAGACGAAGTCTCCTTTGCCGATGTCGAAACTTACATCTCGCACCGCAACGGAATCGGTTCCGTACACCTTGGTCACATTGTCTAAGCGAATCATGACAAAGTGAACCTATCAGCACATTGGCAACAAGCCATGAAAGTGCTTATTTTTCGTCGAGAGAGCGCCGCCAACGCAAAAAACCTTCCATAAATTCGTCTAAATCGCCATCAAGCACCGAAGCAACATTGCCATCTTCTACTTCTGTTCTCACATCTTTCACCATTTGATATGGCTGCATTACGTATGAACGAATCTGACTTCCCCAACCCACTTGCGCAGGCTTACCAGCAATACGGTCACGCTCTGCTTCGTGTTCTTCTTCAATGCGTGCAGCAATCATTGCTTTGAGTCGCGTCATCGCACGCTCGCGGTTTTGCAACTGACTGCGTTCTTCTTGCGATGATGAAACTAAACCAGTTGGTTCATGAATGAGTCGCACTGCAGACGATGTTTTGTTGATGTGTTGTCCACCAGCACCGGAAGCGCGAAATACTTCCATACGAATTTCCGATTCATTGACTTCAATGTTTGGAGCGTCCATGACGGGCCACACCTGTACCGAGGCAAAGCTTGTTTGCCTGCGACCCTGGTTGTCGAATGGGCTAATACGCACCAGACGATGCGTGCCGCGCTCTGAGGTCATGAGCCCGTAGGCATAGCGGCCGTGAATGGTGAAGTCGGCAGACAAGATGCCGGCTTCCGTGCCTTCAGAAATGCCGCTTAATTCCACCGTGAAGCCACGACGCTCGGCCCAACGCGTATACATCCGCAAGAGCAATTCCTACCAGTCTTGTGCATCGACGCCGCCGTCTTTTGCGTTGATTTGTACGATGCAGTCGACCTCATCGTGCTCGCCGGTAAACAAACTGCGTAGCTCAAGAGTACGTAATTGCTTCGAAGCACGCGAAATACCATCGGCGAGTTCAGGCTCTTGTGTTGCGTCATCTACTTCACGGGCCATTTCGTGCAATACATCGAGGTCATCAACCGCAGCAGTGAGTTCCTGGAACTCGTCGAGGTCTGACTTGATGTTTGAGTATTCCGTATTCACCTTTTTCGCTAGGTCTTGGTTATCCCACAAATCGGGACGCGAAATTTCAATTTCAAGTTCGCTGAGACGCGCGGTGTTTTGTTCAACCTTGAGGTACGAAGAAGCTTCGCCGAGTCGGCGTCGGAGATCTCGTAGGTCGTC
>JAURNB010000067.1 GCA_030830415.1 Acidimicrobiales bacterium
ACTCAACTGCAACTGTTCTTCACGATTCCGAAACACTGGTGGTCTACCCATGGCTTGACCCTGTGGTCGACTCCACCGGTTTCGAGGTGCGTAGCGACTATGTAGAGCACTATTGGCTCGGCATACTTGGGCCTACTTCTACGTGGCTTTTGCGTCGCTTAGTCAGCGGGTTCGACCACTACCCCGACGGATACGAACTCAACTTGCCAGAAACTGCAGCAGCACTCGGATTGAATTACCGCACCGACAAAGAATGCCCCTTCACACGCGGAATTGACCGTTTGGTGATGTTTGGTGTTGCGCAGAAATACTCTTACGGGCTTGCCGTACGAACACGTATACCTGCGTTATCGGCACGACATGTTCAGCGTCTACCCCAGCACCTCCGCGAGACACATGCAATGTGGCTCACTAATGCTGCGAGTTAGACAGGCTTGAAACTGGTGACGGTGTCAATGAGGAGACGCGTGCCAAATGCTGTTGCACCTCTTTGCATCCAACCATCGTCGCCATCAACTTTCATTGGCCCTGCAATATCGAGGTGCGCCCATGGCGTGTTGCCCACAAACTCACTCAAGAACAAACCTGCAGTAATGGTGCCACCAGCTGGCCCACCAATGTTGCGCATATCGGCAACAGTGGAGTCGAGCAAACGACGGTATTCCTTCACCAACGGTAGTTGCCAAATGGGTTCATCGACGCGAGCCGCTGCATCTTCTAGTTGAGAGATGAGTTTGTCGCTGGTTCCTAAAACGCCAGCAACTTTTTCGCCGAGTGCTACCAGGCAGGCTCCGGTGAGCGTTGCGATGTTGATAATTGCCGATGGCTTGAGTTCAGCAGCAAGCGAGAGCCCATCGGCCAAAATGAGGCGACCCTCGGCATCGGTGTTGTGAATTTCTACCGTTTTGCCATTGCGCATGGTGAGTACATCGCCAAGCTTTAACGCGCTACCTGAAGGCATGTTGTCGGTACACATGAGAAATGCGGTGACCCGCGTTTGGCACTTCAAGGCACTGAGTGTGCTCATGGTGGCCAACACTGCAGCGGCACCACTCATATCCATCTTCATCACTGCATGTGATGGGTCGGAAGGCTTCAAGCTGATGCCACCCGAGTCGTACATAACACCCTTGCCGACAAGCACAACGTGTTGCTTTTTGCCCGCACCCTTGGGGTTGTACGACAACTTCACCATGCGTGGTGGCTCAATGCTTCCCTGGTTCACACCAATGATGCCGCCACAACCCATTTGAATGAGTTCTTCTTTGTTGTACACAGTGACGTCGAGGCCAGTTTGTGCAGCGATCTCTTGTGCTTTTTCTGCGAAGTGACGAGCAGTGAGATACGCAGGGGGCATGTTTGCAAAATCACGTGCCGTGCACACTGCATTAGCGATGACTGCTCCGTCTTTCACTCCACGTGAAATTGCCGTTGCATTAGCTGCAGTCGCCACCAGCACTACTTCACGTAACGGTGAAGCGAAATTTTTGTCGCTCTTCAGCGCGCTGTAGCGATGCGTTGCAAGTTGAATACCTTCAACAACAGCTTGCGCAACGTTTGCTTTGCTACCACGACCCAAGTTGGCAAGTGTGGTCGACAAACTTTCTACTTTGCCCGCAGCGCGAGCAAAGGCTGCAGCGGCTTTACGGGCATCGTTGGGCGTGAAGGAATTACCTGCACCAACGCCAACAGCTACAACAACAGATGCGCCACCTAAACCGTGAAGCACCAACGTTTGACCCACTCGGCCGTCGAAGCCTCGCTCGGCTAGCTGCTTACGACTGAGACCGATTTTTGGAGATACTGGCCCATCGGAGCCAACTGGCACACCAATGGCGTCTGCTTGTGAACGAGATGAGGTGGAAACGCTGAATTGAATAGTCACATGCGAAGTCTAAACGCTGCGCACAGGGCGACTCGTACCCTCTTGCCAGCGTGCCATGGTCCATAACAAATCGGACATGCGGTTGAGGTACGGCACAACATGTGAAGGCGATGGTGCAGCAGCAAGCGAATGGCGCTCTGCGCGACGCACAACGGTGCGCGCAAGGTCGAGCCATGCCGACACAGGGTGCTCACCGGGAACCACAAACTCTGTGGGGTGTTCAAATTGCGTATCGAGTTGGTCGATGAGTTGTTCCATCTTGGTCACCATTTCGGCTGACACACATGATTTTTCTGGAACCAGTTTGTGACGATTCTCAGGCAATGTGGCAAGTTCAGCCATGAGTACCCATAAGTCGCGCATGAATGGCTCGAGCATGGTGACCACTTCTTGTGAACGAGCATCGCTTGTGTTGTTGACTGCGGCGCTACGCGCTAACCCCAGTACGGCTTGCGCCTCGTCGACTGTGCCATAGGCGCGCGGTAGCGCTGAGTCTTTCGGCACCCTTCCTCCATAAAAGAGGCCAGTAGTGCCATCGTCGCCATCACGTGTATAGATCGGTTCGCGTGCCATTTGCCTCAACGTTAGTGCGAGAGAGTTACGAGCACCTGATCCTGTGCCGATAACTTGTAAGGAACATGAAAAGACAGACTTATCTTCAGGCCGTGAACGAACGCGTCATTGTATTTGACGGCGCCTTTGGCACATTTGTACAAGACCTCGATCTTGGACCTGACGACTTTGGTGGCGCCGCACTTGAAGGCTGCAACGAGATGCTCTGCCTCACTCGACCCGATGTGATTCGCTCTATGCACGACGCGTTTCTCAAAGTAGGCGTCGATGCAATTGAAACCGCAAGCTTCGGATCTTTCTCGACAGTTCTTACTGAATATGCCATTCCTGAAAAGTCTTATGAACTCAACGTTGCTGCGGCATCACTTGCTCGCGAAATGGCAAGTAGCTACGAATCCGACGGACGCAGTCGCTTCGTTGCCGGCTCAATGGGCCCTGGCACCAAACTGCCGAGCCTCGGGCACATCGGCTTTGCCGAACTGCGCGATTCTTACGTAGAACAAGCACGCGGACTTCTTGATGGCGGTTCAGACCTTTTCCTCATTGAAACCTGCATGGACTTGCTGCAAATTAAGGCAGCAATGCAAGCATGTCGCCAAGCAATGAAAATTGTGGGTCGTGAAATTCCCATTCAGGTGCAGGTCACCATGGAAACAACAGGCCGCATGTTGGTGGGCACCGAAATTGGTGCAGCGCTAGTTGCTCTCGAAGCAATGCGCCCCGACGTAATTGGCATCAACTGTGCAACTGGCCCAGCAGAAATGCAAGAGCACTTGCGTCACCTCTCGCAGCATTCACCTATTCCTATTTCCGTGTTGCCCAATGCTGGCTTACCGAGCGTTTTAAATGGCCGCACGCATTACGACCTCACACCGGCCGAGCT
>JAURNB010000068.1 GCA_030830415.1 Acidimicrobiales bacterium
CCGTCTTCGTGAATGGCAAGAAGAGTTTCTTTGTAACCCTGAACTGCACGAGCCTCTGGAGTAGCAATGAAGCGCGTGCCAATCCATACGCCATCGGCGCCGAGTGCAAGTGATGCAGCAAGACCACGGCCATCGAACAGTCCGCCTGCTGCAACAACAGGAACTGCTCCACCCAGTGCATCGACCACTTGAGGAATTAATGCAAGTGTTGCCACCGTGCCCGTGTGTCCGCCACCTTCGGTGCCTTGGGCAACAACGAAATCGCAACCACTTGCAACGGCCGACACTGCATGGCGTACTTTTCCGCACATGGAGCCAACGAGCACATTGTTTTTGTGCAAGTAGTCAATGGCATCGCGTGGCACACCGAGGCCTGCAACAAAAATACGAGCTCCACCCTCCACTACTGCACGAACTCCTTCTTCCACCTGGTGGGGAAGTGCGGTGAGGAGGTCGACACCAAATGGTTTCTGCGTTGCACCTCGCGCAAGTTTCATTTCTTCCACGAGCTCAGGAGTTTTCATGGTGGAGGCGCCAAAAGTGCCAATGCCTCCGGCTTCTGAAACTGCAGCTACGAGCTCGTGGTATGAGACGCCGCCCATACCAGCAAGCATGACGGGGTGTTCAATGTCGAGAAGTTCGGTGAGGCGTGTACGCATGTCTCTACCGTAGTGCACGCAAAATCCTCAGGCTTATTCGGTGAACTATGGTGCAAACATGCGCTTGTCTCAGATTTGGACGTACCCCGTGAAGTCGATGGTGGGAGAGACGGTTTCCTCGTGCGAACTCAATGATCTCGGCATTATTGGCGACCGCATTTGGGCTACTCGCGACCTTGAACGTGGGGGCATTCGCGGAGCCAAAAAAATTGGTGGTCTCATGCAGTTTTCTGCTGAGCGTGTTGACCCCGCGCAACGTACTGTGAAAATTACTGCACCCAATGGGGAGAGCTTTTTCACGAACGAAGCAGACAGCAGTGAAAGGCTGTCTGCATTGCTTGGTCATCGTGTGGTGTTAGAGGAACTTCCCGATGCAAGCAACGTAGACCATTTTCGTCGCGGACCTTCCGACTCTGACGATGTGTTGGCAGAGATGCGTGCAGTCTTTGGACGCACTGCAGATGAACCCTTGCCCGACTTCAGTATCTTTCCACCTGAAGTGATGGAGTTTGAATCGCCAGTAGGAACCCACCACGACTGTTATCCGCTCATGGTGATGACCACCTCGGCACTTGCGGCCATGAAAGCAGCTGTTCCGAATTCGGTTGTCCACGTGAAGCGTTTCCGGCCAAGCCTTGTTGTCGATAGCGGCGATGTAGACGGCCACCCAGAGTTTCAGTGGAAGAACAAACACATTGCTATTGGATCGGCAGTGATTGAAATTCTTGACCCTTGCCCACGTTGCGTCATGGTGACGCGTGCAATTGATAACGACATCCCCGAAGATCGTGCAGTGTTGCGACACATAGTGCGCGATTTAAACCAAAGTGTTGGCGTGTATGCACGAGTGCTCACGCCAGGGAAATGCTTCGTTGGAGACGAAGTACGTTTCCTTTAGTAGGCGCCGCGTTGTTTGAGGAACTTGCGGTGCCAACGCCGCGGGGTGAGTGCAACTGCGCGCGCTTCATCTTCAAACATCCAGCGCGCAAAATTGCTGCGGGTCCAGTTGTTCAAGCCCACGATGCGCACTGCACCGCGGGCAATCAGTGGTCGTGAGAGCATTTTGCTCAGCAGCGAACTCATGTGATGGTCGGCTGCTAAATGTTGGCGCGCGTGCTTGGCATATAGAGCGGCCGATTCTGATGCACTGCGAGATGCTGGATCGAGAATCGCTTGTGCTGCAAGTACGCCAGTAAGAAGTGCCTGGCCAATGCCTTCACCCGTCAGCGTGTCGGTTGCGCGTGCGGCATCACCAACAAACATCACATTGCGATGATGCAGTACCGCTGCCGTGATATTTGCTGGTATTGGCCACGCGGTGTGTCGGTCGACAAGCGTGAAACCTTCACCGAGCGCTTCAACAATGTGGGGGCGCTTCAACAAATCTTCCCACGTGTGTTTCATTGTTTGAATGCGGCGCTTGCCGTCGCGCAACACACCAAAGCCAATGTTTACTTTTCCATCGGCAAGCGGAAACGACCATGCGTAGCCAGGTAAGAGGTCGGGCTCGAACCATACGTACAAGCCGTTTTGTGCAGGGCCGGTGATGTTGGTGGCATATTGACGAAAGGCGTGCCATTCGCCGAGGTAACCCTCTTCTAAGAGCCCAAGTGATTTGCGTACGGGCGACCACATGCCATCGGCTGCAATGACGTGCTGCGCGGTCATGCTGGTTCCGTCGGTAAAACTGATGAGTGCAAAATCATTTTCAGCAGTGATATTTAAGAACTCACAATTCTCACGTATGACTGCTCCGGCGTTGCGGGCATGGTCTACTAGCGCTGCATCGAGGTCGAGGCGGGTTGCCACTGCGGCATATTGCCCTTGGCCACTGGGAAGTGGAACTTCCACTTCGCGACCCGAAGGGGAGCGCAACCACGCACTGTGAATGGTTTTCCATGAAGCCACGGTGCTGGGGGCAAAACCAATTTTTTCCAGCTCGCGTAAGGCAAGCGTGGTGAGGCCATCTCCACAGCACTTATCGCGGGGAAAAGTGGCTTTATCGACAACACAAACCGACTTGCCGGCTTGGGCCAAAAGTGTGGCGGCTGCGGTTCCACTTGGCCCTGCACCAACAATGACGGTATGGAAATCGGGTTGCATGGCAGAACTCACGGTTCAAGGCTAAAGCCCGCGGGGCAGAGTCGTATGATTGTCCTAGACATCGGAGGGGAAATATGTCGCAATTGTGTGCAGGACGAATTGTTGTTGTGACGGGGGCCGGGCGTGGCATTGGTCGCGAGCATGCGCTCAGCTTGGCGCGTCACGGTGCATTCGTTGTGGTGAACGATTTAGGTGGAAATGTCGACGGTTCTGGTGGTGACTTGTCTCCAGCACAACAAGTGGTGAATGAAATTGAAGCGTTTGGCGGAAAAGCTGTTGCCAATGGCGACGACATTTCTACGTGGGCCGGAGCAGAGGCACTCATCAACACTGCAGTCAATGTTTTTGGCGACCTGCATGCAGTAGTGAACAACGCGGGCATTTTGCGCGACCGCATGTTGGCAAACATGACCGAAGAAGAATGGGATGCTGTCATCAAGGTGCACTTGAAAGGCACCTTTGGCCCATCGCACTTTGCTGCTGCCTATTGGCGTGATCAACAAAAAGCGGGCAAACCAGTTGATGGTCGCATCATCAACACCACGTCGGTATCGGGAATTTATGGCAACCCTGGTCAAACAAATTACGGTGCAGCAAAAGCAGGTATTGCATCGTTCACCGTCATTGCCGCACTCGAACTTGCTCGTTACGGGGTAACAGCAAATGCTGTTGCTCCTGTTGCTCTCACGCGTATGACCGAGGGCCTTGGGCCAGCACCAGAAACGGAAGCCGATCGCGACATGCGTAGCCCGAAGTGGATTGCGCCAATTGTTACTTGGCTCGCTTCTGCTGAATCGAAACACGTCACTGGTCGCGTGTTTGAAGCGAGTGGGCAAACGCTTGCTATTGCTGAAGGCTGGCATCGTGGTCCGCGTTGTGCGCCAGTTGCCGACCCCACACAACTCGGTGCCATCGTCGATGAACTACTTGCCGGCGCTCGCGCCAATGCAGGTATGGACGGCGAAGATGGCCATTGGCCACAAAACGCAAAATAAAGAACTACTAAAAAAGAGAGTGAACCATGCCAATTAATCCAGATGCAGTAGGAACAGAAAGCGAACCATTTGAGGCTTCGTGGAATAGCAAAGATGCATTGCTCTATGCCGTTGGTATTGGCGCAGGTGTTGACGACTTGTCATTCACAACTGAAAACACCGATGGTGTTGCACAGCAAGTGTTTCCCACGTTCCCCGTTGTTGTTGGTTGGGGCATGGGCTCCACTCGTACCAGCATTGGCACTTTCAACCCCGCCATGTTGGTTCACGGACAACAGTCGGTCACACTGCACAAGCCGGTACCCGTTGCTGGCAAGGTTCGCGGCGTCAGTCGCATCATTGGCATCTACGACAAGGGCTCGGGTGCAGTGGTCTCTACACAAACCGAACTGGTCGATGCCGCCGATGGCAGCCCCATGTTCACTCTTCTTGGCGCGTCCTTTATCCGCGGTGAAGGTGGTTGGGGTGGCGACCGTGGCCCTGGTGGCGACAAAAACGTGCCACCTAGCCGTGCGGCCGACCATGTGGTGAAGTACACCACCTCGTTACATCAGGCCCTCACGTACCGTTTGTCGGGCGACCGTAACCCTTTGCATTCCGACCCCACCTTTGCCGCCCGTGGTGGCTTCGAGCGCCCCATTTTGCACGGGCTATGCACCTATGGGTTCACCGGTCGTGGGCTCTTGCAGGGTCTGTGCAACAACGACGCCAGTGCTTTCCAGCACATTGAGGGTCGCTTTGCTTCTCCGGTGATTCCTGGTGAAGAACTCACCATTTCCATGTGGGAAACGGGCACTGGGGAAGCGGTCTTCACCACAGCGGTGGGTTCGCGCCTCGTCATCGACCAGGGGTTGTGCCGTTTTCGCCCCTAGTACTTTGATTTAACTAAAAGTTGATAGGAATAGTCGGGAATCGGTAGGCTGAGGGCGTGACCCTACCTGCCACCCTCGTTTCGCTGTCTGCATCGGCTCAGGAATTAGCCGATGTCTCGCGCGAACTAGAAGGCATGTTGCCCGCCGACATCGTGCGTTGGGCTGTTGCATCATTTGGGGCAGCCGATGAAGTACCGCCGTACAAGTCGTTCTTGGTGACCTCTAGTTTTCAAGATGCAACGTTGTCGCATGTGGCCCATAGCGCCGCGCCTGGCATAGAAGTGGTTCTGCTCGACACGGGTTACCTCTTTGCCGAAACACATTGGTACGCAGAGAATCTGGGCAAAACTTTTGGCATCAATGTGCACATCGACAAGCGCAATGAAGCTCATCTTGCGCCTAATGGTTGGCAGGTCGACACCGATGCATGTTGTGCTGCGCGCAAAGTAGTGCCGCTAGAAGATGCGTTGCAGAATAAAAAAGTGTGGATCACCGGTGTTCGCCGTGAAGATTCTGAAGCACGCAAGAACACTCCCATCGTGTCGCGCGACATCATGCGCGGTGTTATAAAGGTCAACCCTCTAGCGGGAACCAGCGATAGCGATATTGCTTTGTACAACGAATTGTATGAACTGCCAGTACACCCCTTGCGCCAACACGGTTATACCTCAATTGGTTGCTGGCCATGTACTCGCCCCACAAAACCAGGTGAAGATCCACGTGCTGGGCGTTGGTCAGGTAGTGGCAAAACTGAGTGCGGCTTACACATCTCTTAGAAGAGCGTAAGTTCGTCTGGCTTGTTGCCGCGTAAGAGTTCGTAGTCAATTTCTACACACGTAAAACCACGTGTTGTGGCCAGAGTTTTTGCTTGCGGTTTAATGACCTGGGCAACGTAGATGCCTCGAATAGGGCCCAGCGATGTGTCGTTATGGAGGTATTCCAAGTAGCGGGCAAGTTGCTCTACGCCATCAATTTCGCCACGGCGTTTTACTTCAATGGCCACGGTATTTCCGTCTTTATCTCGGCATAAGAGGTCTACTGGCCCAATGGCAGTGGGGTATTCACGGCGAATGAGCGTGAGGCCTTCTTCAATAGTTTCGGGC
>JAURNB010000069.1 GCA_030830415.1 Acidimicrobiales bacterium
GCGCATGGGAAGACCTCGCCAAAGCGCTCAAGAGTGCTCAAGATGGCGATGGGCAACTCGTGCTTGACCTCTACAACTCGTACTACTACCAAGATGCTGGTTACGAAGATAGCCGCAATGTTTCTGAAGCATCTATCGCCACTATTTGCGACGATGAAACCAAACGCTTGTCAATTGGAGAAGTTGCCTCCCAGCTTCCCGTATTCACAAAAGCTGCTCCTCGCTTTGGTGAGTTCTTTGGCCGCGACTACACCTGTTCACTGTGGCCAACGTCGGAATCGGCGCTACAGCAGGTACAGATTTCTTCTCCTGCCCCCATTGTGGTCATTGGGTCTACCAATGACCCCGTTACCCCCCTTGCTTCATCTCAAAGCATGAGTGCTGCATTAGAGAATTCTCGTTTCATCAGCGTCAACTCATCACGGCATACGAGCTACCTAAAAAATGATTGTGCGACTCAACTTGTTGATGCGTTTCTCATTCAGGGAACTTTGCCCCCAAGCAACTCTCAGTGCTGATCCCCTGAAGTGTTCTCGGCGCGGTGTGTGCCGTTTTTCGGCACACACCGCGCCGAGAAAACCAGGTAATTAGCGGACGTACATTTCAAAGGCCATTGAACGGTTGAGACCATTCGATTCGGTGCAACAGAAGGATCCGTCACCTGCAGAATAGTTGTTCCAATTGAGCCCTAGGCCACCCGTTGCATCATCCGAGCCCTTGTACCCGTTCGGGAACAAGCCACCACCATTTTCATTCCAACCAAAGCCCCAACGAGCTTTGTAGTTGTCGTCCCAGTTAAAGCCGTAGAAACGAATATCACGCTGGCGGGTCCACACCCGCGTGTCAAAGCCCGAGTACAAGTAGGCGTCACCGATGAACTGCTCGGCCGCACCACTGAAAATAGCTAGCGGAGTCTTTGGTCCATTTGGAATGGTTTGTTTCCATGTCCAACCATAAGTGTGGCCGGTAATGCTGCCTCCGTTAATACCTGCATCTGGGAACACAGCGAGCATGCTGGTTGCCGAGATGTAGTTGAACGTGTTGAACTTGGCACTGGTTGCATCGGCAGTCACACTGCCCACATTGCCAACATTCAAAGTGTTTGATGTGGTCCAGTAATTTGAACTGTAAGGGAATGTCTGGCTGTTACGCGGAGCCTTCATTGCCATAGTCCAACCACCACCGTCCATTGCTGAATCCATGAGGCAATACACCTGAGTGTTCATGACAGCTCCACCCACACTGAGCGCAATGGTGTACACACCGTTTGCGTTAGTGCCAGTTGAATTCTTGATGTCGAGGCACGAGCGCTTAATTTCGAACGAGCGAATTGGTCGTACTTGGAAACCTTGTGCTTTCACATGACCCGACATTCCGCCATCGGGGAAGCCGAGTCGCTTGGCGAATCCACCATTTTCTTCAGACGACGACCAGTACGAAGCAGATGCAAAACCACCAATGGTTGTACGTGCGGCAAGCATCGCGGTGAGTTCGTCGAGCGATGGCAAGTACCAGTCGCCAAAACCATTGTTTGTATAGTCGGCAGCACTTTGGCCCGCGCCGGACGTGCAACCAGCATCCATGGCAACGGTGTTTGCCTCACCAGTTCCAATTGCATAGCCATTCGCCCCAGCAATTGAAGTGGTGTCGTTATCGCACCAGGCCATGCTCGATGAAAGATCTGCCGCTGCTGCTTCAAAGAACTTGCCGGTGGTGTTGCCTGTTGATGAAGGAATAAGGAAGATCTTTCCGCCGGCAGGACCAACGTCACCAATACGGCATTCACCGCCATCGGCACACAAAGCGCCAATGCTTAGAGGAACACTGAGAGTTGCGCCATTCCAGAAACCACTTGCTGCAAGTGTTGCCGTAATCGTTGTAGTACCAGCCCCGACTATCGTGACAAGGCCAGAGGTGGCGTTGACTGTTGCGATGGCAGTGTTTGAACTGCTGTAGGTAACGGCGCCTGGGCTATTTGAAGATGCTGCAGCAGTCACAGTGAATGGAGCATCGTCGGCACGGTAGCTCGAACCAGGCAGCGCCAACCCACTGAACTGTGGCGTACCGTTACTCACGCTGATGGTGTTGGTAACTACAACTGGAGCCTTGAAAACACCCCACGCAGTTTGTGTTGCGGTGATGGTGAATGAGCCAGAGCCAACAATGCTGACGCGGCCAGTATTGGCCTCAATTGTGGCGACCGATGTGTTGCTGCTGGTGTAGGTGATTGCACCAAAGCTAGTAAAACTACCGCCCATTTCGTTAATACCTGTGCTGGAAGTGCTCACGTTAAAGTCGGCGTCGCCATATGCCATGGAGTTTGATGGAACTGAAACGCCAGACAACGTTGGCGTAAATTTACGACGATCTGTTTTGGCAAAGAAGCGCACGGGGCGCAGGCGTGTTGCAACCGTCTTTGCGGGGTAAGCCAAAGTGCCATCAGCCATACCGACGGAGATGGCGGTGTTTTGGTCTTGTTCATTAGAGGTCATGTACTGAGCGGCCGCAAAGTCACCAACGTTGTTGGCATACAAACTGGTTCGCATCAACTGCATAAGACCGATGTTGGGAACACCCCAGCCCGTCAACCCATTTGCAGAATAGTTGTGCGCATCAAGACCGCCACCTGTTGTGCAGTTGCGACGTTGAATGACTGAATGAGATTGTGCAGCGTCTGCTAGACGACGCCATGAGTCTGTTCCACCAATCAATGTTGTTGCTTTTGAACCACTGCACCACACAGTTGGCGCAACGTCGGAAGGAGCCGCCTCGACATAGTCGTATTCATTTGATTCATTTGGGTTCACGTAAATGATGCGACCACCGGCAGGACCAATATCACCTACCGCACATGACAATCCCAACTGGCAATCGGTGAGAGGCGCAAACGCGCGGATGGGTCGTACAACGCCGGACCAATCTTTACCATCGCCACCTTGGTTACCGTCAGCGAAGTTTTGGTCGAGTGCACCATTGGTTCCACTTTGCGAAGAACTCCAATGCCAATCTGCAGCAAACCCGCGTGCACTTGGTGCACTGCCTCCACTGCA
>JAURNB010000009.1 GCA_030830415.1 Acidimicrobiales bacterium
GCGAAGGGTTCAAGTTGGCAGACGATGCCAAACCAATGCCACCACTCACTGCCCCACCCAGGTCGGTGAGAATATCGCCGAACAAGTTGTCGGTCACAATGACGTCGTAGCGGTATGGGTCTTCAACGAAGTAAATGCATGCAGCATCAACATGGTTGTATGCGGTTTTCACTTGTGGGAAATCTTTCGCGACAATGTTGAACGTGCGCTCCCACAAATCGCCAGAGTAAGTAAGCACGTTTGTTTTGTGCACCAAGGTCACGTGCTTGCGTTCGCGCTTCATGGCAAGTTCGAATGCGTAACGCACGCAACGCTCAACACCCATGCGCGTGTTGGTGCTGCCCTGTGTTGCCACTTCATGTGGAGTGCCGCGGCGCAACACGCCACCTTCACCCACATATGGGCCTTCGGTATTTTCACGAATGACCACGAAGTCGTGCACTGCGGTTTTGCCCGGAGCCACACCGACGAATGGACGCTGGTTCACATACAAGTCGAGCTCGAAACGCATCTTCAACAACAGCCCACGCTCAATAACGCCAGGGGGGACATCGGGGGTACCCACGGCACCCAGCAAAATGGCATCGAAATGGCGCAGTTGCTCGAGTACGGCGTCGGACAAAATTTCCCCATCGCGCAAATAGCGCTGCCCACCGAGGTCGAAATCGGTTGTTTCAATGGCTACGCCCGCGGCGCGCACCACCTTTAAAGCTTCTGCGGTGACCTCGGGTCCAATTCCGTCTCCACCAATGACTGCGATGCGATGTGCCATAGGGCGTTAAGCCTACCGATAGCCTGAGGGATGTTATGGCTCGTCATTACATCACCCAGGCAACCCACGACCGCATCGCAGCTGAGTTCTTCGACCTCACCACCCGCGGCCGCCACGAAGTAGCCGACAAAATTGAGCGTGCCCGCGAAATGGGCGACCTCAAGGAAAATGGCGACTACCACGCAGCCAAAGACGAACAAGGCCACATGGAAGGCCGCATTCGTCAACTTGAAGACATTCTTGAAGATCACGAGATTCTTCCACCAGGTGTGGAAGGCGTTGTCAGCTCTGGCTCCATCGTGACGTTCCTTTATGAAGGCGACGACGAATCTGATGCCGAGACCTACCTCATTGGCCACATGGAAGAACGCCGTGAAGGTGTGGAAATGATGAGCCCCAAAGCTCCGCTCGGTGAGGCACTCATCTCACGTCGTGTTGAAGAATGGGTGGAGTATGAATCACCAAATGGCGGCACATTGCGCGTGCGCATTATTGCGGTGGAACATCTCGCCTAGTGCATATTCAGTTCAGGTGGCCCCATGACTGAACTCAACGCCCCAGAACCGCACCTCCCGCCAGGGCGTGAAGTAACGCTTCCTGGCCGCGGCACCATTTTCTTTCGCGAACTCCCCGGCCCTCCTCAAGCACCTGTGCTTTTCTTATTGCATGGCTGGACCGCGACGGCCGACCTCAACTACTACACGTGTTACGAAGAACTCGGCAAACACTTTCGCGTTATTGCCCCCGACCAACGCGGGCATGGCCGTGGCCTACGCAGCAGCAAACCCTTTACCCTCGCTGCCTGCGCCGACGACATGGCCGCACTCGCCGACCACTTAGGCATTTCCACCTTTATTCCTGTTGGTTATTCCATGGGCGGCACCATTGCGCAGTTGTTGTGCCATCGCCACGAGCAACGCGTTCGTGCAGTGGTGCTGTGCGCTACTTCTGGTTTCTTTGTTTCTACTCGTCAAGAACGTTTGTCATTTCTCGGCTTGCACGGTCTTGGCTTACTCGCCCGTATTACCCCAGTTGATGCACGTGAAAAAGTGACCGAGCGTTTGTATGTGCAGCGCAAAGTGATGAACTGGGAACCGTGGGCTGCAGCACAACTTCAACAACACGATTGGCGTCTCATTTTGGAAGCTGGTGGAGCGCTTGGTTCTTTCAACTCGCGCGACTGGATTCGCTCTGTTGACGTACCTGCAAGTGTTGTTGTTACCACTCGTGACCGAGTTGTTCCTACCAAGCGTCAAATCCGTTTATTTGAATCACTTCCCAATGCCATTGCCTACCATGTTGATGGCGACCATGATGCCGTGTATGCAATGGCCGACGTATTTGTTCCCAAACTTGTTGAAGCCTGCTTAAGTGCAGCGCAACGCGTAGAAATAGTTGCTGAAGAGCCATGACCGATAAAGCACTGAGTTCACGCAAGCGCTTTGGGCGCAACGCCGAATTAGCGAAACTTGGCGCCGCAGTGGGTACAAGCTATGCCACCACTGCTGCACGCAAACTATTTGCCTCGGCTGCCCGCAAAGAAGAACTCGACCATTCACGCGAAATGAAAAACGCTGCGCAAATTGCCGACCGCCTCGGCAACATGAAAGGCGCGCTCATGAAGCTTGGTCAAATGGCGAGCTATCTCGACCACGGCCTTCCCGAGCCATTGCGCCTTGCACTTTCTGAATTGCAATCGCAAGCACCGCCAATGGCGAGCGAACTCGCAGAGCAAGTGGTGGAACAAGAACTCGGTAGACCCATCAGCGAACTCTTTGTGGAGTGGGACCCAACGCCCATTGCCGCAGCGAGCATTGGCCAAGTTCACCGCGCCATCATTATCGACCCGGTTACTCGACAGCAGCGCGCAGTTGCCGTGAAAGTGCAATACCCCGGTGTTGCTGAAGCAATTGCGTCTGACTTAAAAAATGCCGACCTACTTGGTGCTTTGTTGTCTTTCGGTTTCAAAAGCTTCAGCCCCGACGAACTCGTTGCAGAAATTAAAGAACGCCTCACCGAAGAGCTCGACTACACACTTGAAGCCGAGAACCAAAAAGACTTCGCCAACTACTACCGCAATCACCCGTTCATTCATGTTCCCGAGGTCATTGAACACCTCAGCACAACACGTGTGCTGGTGACCGAGTTGGTGTCGGGCATTACCTGGTCTGAATTGTTGGAACGCTCACAAGCCGACCGTGACTTCGCAGGCGAAGCACTCTTCCGTTTCGTTTTCCGTTCGCTGTATCGCTTCCGCGCTTTCAATGGCGACCCACACCCTGGCAACTACATCTTCCATGTTGGCGACAACGGCGTGAACAAAATCAGCTTCCTCGACTACGGCTTGGTAAAACACTTCACCGTTGACGAAATGAATGTGTTCCAAAACATGATTACCGCCGCCGCTATTAACCACGACTACGACGCGTTTCGCATTGTCATTGAAGATGCTGGCCTCTTACAAAAAGATGCACCGGTCGATACCAACACTGCTGGCGAGTACTACCGCCTCTTTTATGCACCCGTTCGTGAATCGCACGTCATGACATGGACCCCTGAATATTCCTCTTCTATTGTGCGCCACACCTTCGACCGCAATAGCCCCATTGCGCAGTACTCCACCGTGCCACGCTCGTTTGTTTTCATTCAGCGCATCAACCTGGGGCTCTATGCATTACTCGGCGAACTCGGTGCCGTGGGCAACTACCGCCGCATTGCAGAAGAACTCTGGCCCATGGTCAACGCCGGACCTTCAAGTGCACTTGGTGAAGCCGAAGCCGCCTGGCTCGCAGCTCAAAGCTAAGAACGCGGCACCTCGCGCCACGCCTTGCCCTGCCACACATCGGGTTCGCGTGGCAAACCCAACACTCGCTCGCCCACAATGTTGCGCTGAATTTCACTTGTTCCACCTTCAATGGAGTTTGCACGCGTACGCAAGAACTCGCGCACATATTTCAACATCTCGTCGTCGGTGTTTTCCCATGCAGTCACCTGCGCACCCAAAATATCAAGCGCCACTAATTGCACCTCTTGGTTCGACTTCGCCTTCATGATTTTCGTAATAGAACCAGCTGGCCCCTTCACACGTTGCACCGTGAGCCCCAACACATGTGCATCGATGTAACACTGCACCACTCGCTCGCGTTGCACTGCAGTGAGCGTGCGCGACTCCGCTAACGCAATGAGTTCGTCAATAGTTTTGCCACCTA
>JAURNB010000070.1 GCA_030830415.1 Acidimicrobiales bacterium
AGTGGGCGATTAGTCATCGTCGTTTTCCCTTTCTTCATGGTTGCGATCCTCAAGGTGACGTGGAGGACCTGGTCGTTCGTCGTGTTCTTCTTCGTCATCGTCATCGTCCTCGTCGTCGTGTGGTGGGCGAGGAGGAAGGTTGCCACTGACGGGGTTGTTCACCGCTGCCACAATTTGGCCATTGATGAGTCGAGCTGAGAATTCAATGGTGCGTGCCGGCGAAGCGAGTGTGATGCGCACATCGTCTCCATCGCGGGTGTAGGTATTGGCCACCTTGTAAGGGGAACCAGGAGTCAAAACCACACTCTTGACGGTGAGCGTGCGCCCATTGAGGCTCAACGTGATGACCGCGATGTCTTCCACTTGGAAAGCCTTTTCTCCAGTTGCCGGGGGGCGGGCAACCGTAGAAGAAGGAATGACGGGTGTCGCAATTGATGTGGTGGGCGCAACAGGAGTAGTTGGGTCGTCGGCAATGGTGGTTGTTGTTGGGTCGGTAACGACGTCGACAATGCCATTGGCCTCTACTGCGGGAGCGGTAGTTGCATCGGCAGCACCAAGAGCGGTGATGCCACCATTTGCCGTGTTCAGCGCATCAGCAGAAACTGTTGCAGCAAGCGCGGGGGTTCCGCGAACAGTGGATGAATCTTGTAGCACTGAAGAGTTCAGTGCGAGGGCGGAGCCGCCGGCAAGAAGTACACCTGCGATGGAAAGTGATGTGGCAAGTCCTGATTTCATGTAACTCACCATACGGAAGTGATTTCTCATGGACGGCGAGGGGATATCCAAGAAACATCCAAGATTTTGTCCTTGTGTGAGAAAAACCGAGGATTCGTCCTCAGGTAGGCGACAATGGCTTCGTGAAAGTCCTTCTTGTTGAAGATGATCCCTCCATTGCATCGGTTGTGAGCCGTGGTCTTGGCGATGCTGGTTTTGGAGTAGAGCATGTCGGCAACGGCAAAGATGCAATTGCTGCGCAAGGTTATGACTTCGTATTGCTCGATCTCGGCCTGCCCGATATGGATGGCTTTGACGTGTGTAAAGCCATTCGCGTGAAGTCGCAAGTACCCATCATCATTCTCACCGCACGTAGTGATGAATTCGATCGAGTAGTTGGTTTAGAACTTGGGGCTGACGACTATGTGGTGAAGCCATTTGGTATGCGTGAACTCGTGGCGCGTATTCGCGCGGTCTTGCGTCGCGGCGGTATTGAACATGGAAATCACGACACAGCTATTTCAGTTGGTGCCCTCAGTATTGATGAAAAGACACGACGCGCTGTCATTGACGGCAATGAACTAGCTCTCACTCCGAAGGAATTTGATCTGCTCGCATATTTGGCGGCCAGCCCCGATGTGGTTCATCGCCGGAACGATATTTTGGAGCACGTGTGGGATACCGAATGGTATGGTCCCACAAAAACACTCGACGCACACGTTGCTGCTTTGCGAAAAAAACTCGGCAATCAGGAGTGGATTGAAGCGGTGCGAGGCGTGGGCTTTCGGCTGAAAGACCCAGCTCAATGAGGCGCCGTTTAGTTCTTGCCGTTGTCGGACTCGTTGCCATCATTCTTGTTGTTCACGACATTCCTCTGCGGAGTCACTTAAAGCGAGTAGAGCAAGATCGTGTCATTACCGCACTTGAACGCGATGCGTTTACCTTGGCGGCCAAGTCGCAACAGTTGCTGGCTGGTAAGTCACCAAGTACCGATGCCACAGACTCCGGCGTGAGTTTGTCAACACTGGTCAGTGACTACAGAACAAATAGCACTGCTGAAGTTCTCATTGTGAATGGGGAAGGTGCAGTTCAAATTGCATCTGATCAAACCGTTCTTGTTGGTATGTCATTTCTCAACAGGCCAGAAATCGCTTCTGCGTTATTGGGTAACTCCACAGTTGGTGTTCGGCGATCAGAAACATTAAATGCCGAATTGGTGTATGCGGCAGTACCTGTGCTGACATCTGACTCCGTAATTGGGGCGGTACGACTCACGTATCCAAAATCTGTTGTAGATGCGCGAGTGGCTTCGCGACTCCGGGGCATCTTGCTTGTGGCGTTCATCTCGCTGCTCATGGCGTTTGTAGCCGCGCTCATTATTGCTTCAAGTGCGGTGCGCCCATTGCGGCGACTCAAAGAACGGACCGAAGAAATTGCCGATGGCAATTTGTCGGCACGGGCAGAGGTGGAAGGCCCTCCTGAAATCAAAGAACTCGCAGCGTCGTTTAACGAAATGGCCACTCGTGTGGAAAAGATGCTCGCCGAGCAGCGCGGATTCGCGGCCGATGCTTCACATCAACTGCGCACGCCTTTAACGGCATTGAGGCTCCGCATTGAGCAGGCACAAACGAGTTCTGCCAAGCCCGAAATGCGCGTAGAGGAACTGAGCGAAGATCTTGAGGCGGCATCAGGAGAAATTGAGCGCCTACAGCGATTAGTGGAACAGCTTCTTGCTCTCGCAAGAACTGAGAAAAAGAATGTTCTCGTTGATGTTGATGTCGCGTCTGTTGTGCAGGGTCGTTTGGAAATGTGGAACAGCCTTGCAGAAGAACGACATGTGGCATTGAAGTTTGCAGCTCCAGGGAAAGTGCTGGTGAAAGCCGTTGGAGGAACTGTTGAGCAAATTCTCGATAATTACATTGATAACGCGCTCGACTATGCACCAGAAAATTCTTCTATCTCGCTACAGGTTGAGGTGTCTGAGCGTGATGTGAAACTTTCGGTAGCCGATGAAGGCCCAGGTATGCCTACCGAGGCTCGCCAGCGCGCGTTCGACCGTTTCTGGCGTGGATCAGAAAGTCAGAACCGCCCGGGCGGTAGTGGGCTTGGGTTGTCTATTGTTGCCCAGCTTGCTGCGGCAAGTGGCGGAACAGTTGAACTCTCGCAAAACTTGCCAACAGGGCTGGTTGCTTCGGTGTCGTTGCGTAAGTCTGCGCTCAGCAAATAGTTATTTCAGTGAGCACTCATCGAGAAGTTCGCCGTATCGCGTGACCACTTCTTCGTTGGTAGATATTTCCTCAACAGTGAATTCGGTATAGCGCACTGTCGATACGCATTCGGCATCGGTATTTTCTTCCGAGCGCATGATGAATGCCATATCGCTCGAACGCCAGAAGATTTGCGAAGTGTCGTCTGTGGTGGGAAGCGAGTGTTTCACCTTTGTTCCTGGGTCACATGCAGAAATAGCAACGTGGTCGTCTTTTACTTTTACCTGCGCATCAATGAGGATCGGATTTTTTGCCCACGTTGTAAAAGCCTCAGAGATCTTTTGTGTTCCAGTATTTGTTGAGCCAACAACACTCATCGACACGCAGAATTTGCCATTTCCGTTCTTGTCTATTGCCCGGTACGCGGTGTATTGGCCATTGCCCCACATGTCACTCACTTGAAGAGCCTTGGGTGCTCCAAGTGCTTTCACCAAAATGAAATAGATGTCGAGTTGGTTGAGTTGGTCGCCGAGTGCGTATTCATTCTTGCGCGGCACGGCAGGCGGCTCTATCTCGGAAGGAGTTTCTCCGGCGAAGTATTTCGAGGGCAAAATAATTTGCGCAAGCGAGTGTGGCGGTTTCTTGAGAAATACATCGTTTATCGCTTGCGGTCCTTTTTGCTTCAATGCGGCAATAAACGTGGGACCAAAAACATATGGTGCCGATTGTTGGGCACTCAAAACCTCAGGGATCGACTTCACCTTCTGGTCGGTTGACGTGGTGGTGACTTCTTGATATTGCTCAAGTTCCTTGTCGTCGAAATTTTCTTCAACATATTGGCTCTCAGCTGCATTGGCGTGACCCTCAAGAATGGCTGTCATGGCAACCGACTCTTCGGAAGTGGTGTGGCGACGATTAATGCGTGCAAGCCCAAATTCTTGATCTTGTAAGGCGTGTGCTAATTCGTGAACCACAACGGCGCGTAGCGAAGCAGAGAGTGCCCCACCTTTCAGCGCCGTGGCGTCACTGCGAATGACCATTTCGCGATCAGTAGGCGAATAGTAAGCAAGTGTGTTGCCAGAGCTGAGGTCATTGAGCCCGCTAAAGGAATCAAATGAGCCGTCTGCTAATCCAAGTGTGCGCAGGAGAGCATTGAGGTCGGCGTAGTACTGCTTGTCATCGGTAGACAGGTCTGCTTCATCGTTCACCACAAGTTTGTTGAACTCTTTATCGTTCAAAAATCGAGCACGAACGGGGTGTTCAAAGGTGTAACCCGTTTGCTTCTCGACAAAAGCTGCAAGTGGCGCTAGCCGGGTGTCCCACTTGTCTGGCCAGTTGTAAGCGAAAGGTTTCCATTCGCCAAGACCCCACGACGCACCGGCAAGCAATAGCACTGCGGTAATGAGAAGTGCACTTTTCCGTGCGCGTTGTTGACGAGCCATCATGTCCTACTTGAACTAATCGATGTCGATCCATAGAGGAGCGCGCGCCAAGAGGTCGAGGCTCACTTCGCGGCACTTGTCGAGAATTGTGCAGAATCCTTCGTCGCGCACGGCATAAACATCGGCAAGAGGCACGGGCACGCGTGCCACCAAACTCAGCGAGCGTTCAGGAGCATCGGTTACAGAAGCAAAAGAGTCAATTGCCGATACTTCAATAGGTAAGTCAATGCCACCAACGCCAGCTAGTTCTGTAGCGAGTACCAAAAGGTCGGGTGGGCGAGTGAGAGGGGGAAGTGTCCACGTGAAGACCAACTGGAATTGAAAATCTCCTGGCGGTTCATCGTCGGGGTCGTCAAGTTTCACCACCACATCTTCAAAGCCAAGCAAAACGCGCGGGTCAACTTCAAGTGACATGTGTAGGTCGATGGGCCCACTGCATGCTTCTTCCGGGTGAAGGTCTACTTCCCACATTTGGCGCAATGAATAGGTCTCGACGAAATGACGTTCATCGTGCACATGGAAACCATGGTCGACGGCATGGCTTTTCAGGTCAGAAACAAAGCCTGCAACGTCAATAACTGCCACGCCGTGACACTACCGTTACCTTGTGGCCGAACTCACTTCCGTACTCACGTCTTCATCTTCCGACGAGGAAATTCTTTTTGCATTACGTCAGGGCGCAGGAATAGCCCAGGCCATGGCAAGCACCATCACCGATTGGTCATTTTCCGGAGCCGTCAGTGGTCAATATCGAGCCGACTTGTCGGTGAACGATGCCGTCCTCGGGGCAATTGGTGGCTTTGGTTGCGGTGTGCTTTCAGAAGAGAGCGGGGCAACAGGAATGGTTCCTGCGAGCCCAAGTGATCTTGGCACCCAGTTGGTGATAGTGGTTGACCCCATAGATGGCAGCACCAATGCGAGTCGTGGAATTCCCTGGTATGCAACAGCGTTGTGCGCCGTCGACCAATTCGGCCCGCGTGTGGCGGTGGTTGCTCAGTTATGTGCACCGCATGTGGAGTACATCGCCATTCGTGGCAAGGGTGCTTGGCGTAATGGGGTGCCCCTCAGCGCAGGCATCGAGCGCCCCATGGCCGAATCGGTGATTGGCATCTCTGGCCCGCCGCCAGGCGAACGCCCATGGTGGCAATTTCGCGCATTGGGTTCTGCAGCACTCGACCTGTGTTTGGTAGCCGAAGGGGCCCTCGATGGGTACCTCGACTGCGATACACATGGGGTCTGGGACTATTTAGCTTCCCTGCTCATTTGCCGAGAAGCAGGGGTGCTCATGGCCGATGCTTTTGGCCAAGAACTCTGCCATCTCAGCCACACCGAGCGCCGAACGCCCGTGGCAAGCCGTGGCGAGGTGAATCTCGCAACGCTATGCGACCTGCGAAACCTCTCTGCCTGATCTATGGTATGACAATGAAACTTCATTTAAAGGTGATTGCCACTGCGTCTGTTGTTGCCCTTTTGGCTGCATGTGGCGGTGGCGGGGGAGCTTCAACTGCAGGCCCCGATATAACGGTTCCCGAAGCAACAGGCACTTCACAAGACACTGGTCTTGCTCCAAACCCGAACGGCTTTGCCTTTCCTAACTTCGGTGCAGCAGGTACTCCTGAAGTGTTTGGCGAAACCGATCTCGTTTCGATGTTCGGTGCAACTCCCGATATTTGCGTTGACGGTGTTGCTGACCCATGTAAACCAACAGCAGAAGCTGCTGCATGGGCACGCATGGTGAACGACTCGCGCGCCGCTGGTCACTGTGAAGGCTTTGTTGTTCTCGCCGCTGCCCGTTTCTCACAAGCGGTGAAGCCGAACTCGGTGGAATTGTTGAACCAGGGTGATGTAACGCACGGCATCATGCGTGCATTTGCCACACAGTTCTTAAAAGAAACACAAGACGAAACAGATCAGTGGGCAAAGAAATCTCTCAAAGAAAAAATTGCTGCTCTCGAAGCATCCTTTGCGAAAAAAGTTGTTGGTTACAGCCTCGGTGTGTACACCGATGATGGTGGCCACGCGGTATTGCCTTATGCCGTGGAATACGAAACTGCCGATTTAGTAAAGATCAAGATTTACGACTCGAACTGGCCAGGCCAAGATCGTTTCGTGAAAGTTGACCTTGCTGAAGGAACATGGGAGTTCTCCTTTGCCGGAGCCGACCCAAATAATGACCCAAATGCATGGACAGGTAAGTCGAAAGATCTCGACATCACCTCAATGGATGCGCGCGAAACAGGAACGTGCCCTTTCTGTGGTGACAAGAGTGCAGTGCAGAAATCGCTACTCGTTGTGCGTTCAGCTCTGCCGAACTGGAAAATTGAAACTGCAGATGGTGTTCTCACGCCAGGCCTCAATGAAATCGGCAACAGCAGCGTGCGTCCGTTGCGCTCTTCTTCTGCCGGTCCAGCGACCAATGCACCCACCGACTACATCGTTTCCATTCCCGACGACAAGCCTGCAAAGTTCACATTGCCATCTGCAACTCGCATTTCAGGAATCACTTCGCAGGTAGCAGTGCAAATTGAAACACCAGGTTCACCTGATGCCACGATTGATCTCAGTAGCGATGCCGTTTCTACAAATAACCCAGAAGTTGTTCTCACTCTCGCCGATGGCAACCTGGTGGGCTCATCTAACGGTCAGAACAACTCGGTGACGTCATCTGGTGATGGAGTACAAATCGTTGTAGACGCCGCAAATGGTGACCCAGTA
>JAURNB010000071.1 GCA_030830415.1 Acidimicrobiales bacterium
GCAGACGACTACCACGAGCACCCTGTGAACTGCCAGCACCTTGTTGCGCGCATGCACGCACTTCTGCGCCGCGCAAACGGAGCTTTTCACCTCGAGAACGCATTGCACTTCGGACATCTTGAAATTCGTCCCGATGAAGGTCGCGTGTATCGCGATGGCAAAGAAATTTCTCTCACACGCACCGAGTTTCGTTTGCTGTGTGAACTCGCCACCAGCCCCAACAAAGTGTTCGCCCGCGAAACACTTCTCGACCGAGTATGGGGATACGGATACTTCGGTGATGGCCGCCTTGTAGACGTGCATGTACGACGTTTGCGGACGAAAATCGAAGTACGCCCCGATAACCCCGAGTATGTGGTGACCGTGCGCGGCCTTGGCTACCGCTTTGACGGCGAAAAGGTCAAACAGCACTAGTTTCTAGGCATGGCCTACATTGTTGCAATTGACGCCGGAACAACAGGGGTACGAGCACGTGCACTTTCTCTCGATGGCGCGCCTTCTCTCTCGTCATACAAAGAATTCACGCAGTACTTCCCGCAGCCCGGCTGGGTAGAACACGACGCCGAAGAAATTTGGGCCGCAGTTCTTTCTACTTTGCGCGAAGTGTGTAGCCAACTGAGTGAGCCCCCTATTGCGATCGGCATTACTAACCAGCGCGAAACACTTGTGGCATGGGATCGCGCAAGTGACAAAGTGCTTGCTCCTGCCATTGTTTGGCAAGATCGTCGCACTGCAGACCGTTGCCTCGAATTAGCCAACGAGCTACCAACAGTTCGCCGTATTACCGGCCTCGTTCTTGACCCCTACTTCACTGGCACCAAAGCTGAATGGCTTTTGCGTAGCGGTGCAGTAACACCCACTGCGCATCTTGCGTTAGGAACCATTGACTCATGGATCTTGTGGAGGCTTTCTGGAGGCACCACATTTGCGACCGATGAATCGAATGCAAGCAGAACCATGTTGTACGACATTCAACAACATGCATGGAGCCACGAGATGTGCGCTCTGCTTTCCATTCCCATGAATGCACTTCCCGACGTACGCAACTCAAGTGGTGTTTTTGCAATCACAGACGTTGAAGGCATCCCTCGTGGCATTCCTATTTCTGGAATCGCCGGAGATCAACAAGCTGCACTTTTTGGACAAGCATGCTTTACGCCCGGCACAGCAAAGAACACCTACGGAACCGGCAGCTTCGTACTGATGAATGTGGGCACCACATGCCCAACAGTGGTTGACGGGATGCTCAACACAGTTGCATGGCGCATCAACGACACCACCACTTACGCCGTTGAAGGCTCTATTTTCGTCACAGGCGCCGCGGTGCAATGGTTGCGCGACGGATTGCACATTATTGATAACGCAAAAGAAGTAGAAGCACTTGCCATGTCGGTACCCGATGCTGGTGGAGTGGTGATGGTGCCGGCCCTCACTGGGCTTGGCAGCCCGTGGTGGGACCCATATGCCCGCGGAGGCATCTTTGGTATTTCACGCGGCACCACTCGTGCACATCTGGCGCGAGCAACTTTAGAGTCGGTGGCATTTCAAACCCGCGACGTCATTGAAGCAATGACAAAAGCAACGGGCATCACCCTCACCGAGCTACGTGCCGATGGTGGAGCCACCGACAATTCCTTTCTCATGCAGTTCCAGGCCGACCAACTGCAGGTGCCGGTGGTATTACCTGTTGACCGCGAAACCACTTCGTGTGGTGCTGCGTTCCTTGCTGGTCTTGGCATTGGCGCCTGGGCGAGCACGACAGACATTTCTGCGCAGTGGGCAAGCAACGTCACGTATTTTCCCAACAACGAAAACCTCAGCGTTGTTGATGCATCTCATGCCCAGTGGCTCAATGCGGTGCAAAGAGTACGTACTACTCAATAACTTCTTTTCCCAATAGTGCCGCCCCAATTGCACCGGCCTCATGGCCCAATTGAGCAGTCACCACAAGTGGCGGCGGGCGCAACTCCGATGGCGGCATTTGCTTGCCCAGCGCATCGGCCACAAAATGTCGCAATACCGCAGATGACCCGAGCCCACCACCCAGCACAATCACCTGTGGGTCGAGCGTATTAACCAAGTTAAAGAGACCAAGGGCCACCCAACTCGCAAACTCCTCCAGAATGCGCTGTGCCTCTGTGTCTTCTTGCACCACACGCAACAAAATTTCTTCACCGCTCACACCGTTGGCCAAACGCCGCAGTGCCGAACCCGATGCGTATTGCTCCCAACATCCACGTCGCCCACATGGGCACACTTCCCCACCGTGCATCACAATGTGGTGTCCGCTCTCGCCAGCAAAACCGTGATGACCGCGCATCACTTTTCCATTGGCAATGAGTGCAGCACCAATTCCTGTGCCAATAGTGATGACGAGAGCATTGTCGCAATTGCGAGCAGCGCCATTTTTCCATTCAGCAACACCAGCGCATGTTGCGTCGTTATCTACAACAACAGGAATACCCAGTTGGCTCGATAGCAGTTCACGCATTGGCATCTGACGTACTTCAGGGAGGTGTGGGGCAAGATACACCACACCATCACGCGACACTGTTCCAGGCATCCCTACCCCGAGTGACGTTGCTGCTTGCCCTACGCGCAATGCAAGGGCAACACATAAATCGGCAACTTCTTCAACAACACCAACACCCGCGGCAGTAGGAAGCGTGAGCGAATCGAGAACAGAGCCATCACTGTTGAGTGCAACTGCTAGGCACTTGGTGCCCCCAACATCTACACCAATTGCAACCATGTTGAGAGATGAAAATGCAGTTGTGCGGCCTTACGACTCGCAGCGCGCTTTCAGTTCATTCAACGTATGCAAAATACGATTTTCGGCTCGGCGCTTGACGAAACCCGGAAGCGGAATGACCAAATCGATAGACAGATCGTAAGTAACAAGAGTTCCATTGTTTACTGGTTCAAACATGTAGTCGCCATCGAGGGTGCGCATGATGTCGCCATCGACGAGTTTCCACTGAATGGTAAGCGGGGCATCTCCGTAGCTATAGCCAAGCGTGTAGTGAGTGCTGCGGCCAAGTGCCGAAGCGCGAAACTCAACTCGCGAGGCTCGACCCTGCGCGTCGCGTTCAAGCACCACGGCATCTTTCAGGTCTTTCGCCCATTCGGGGTAGCGCTCGAACTCGGTAGCAATGGCAAAGCAGTGCTCAGGTGAAGCGGCAATGACGGTGGTTTGTTTGGCGGTATCGGCCATGGCTCCATTGTTACCGATGGCGCATGCAATTGCACGTTTATTCGGAAGCAGACTTCAATTGTCGCGGGCCAAAAGTACCGAACTTGCCTGCCCATAGCCCATTCAACCCAATTCCGAGCATCGGAACCATCACCGCAAACGCCAAGACGCTTCCTGCTTTCCCATCGGTGGAAGGCCGTGCCAAGGCAACACCCAGACCAACAACGCACTGCACAGCAAGGCAGTACCACATTGCTAAGCGCACCTTTTTCGGAGCAACTTCACCCGCTAAGAAGAAGAGTTGAGTTACCGAAATCTCTTCTTCCCTGCTGCGTTGTACCGCAGCAAAATAGCCAAGGAGAAAAGTTGCAACGCCAATGGCAAAGAGCCCAAGGCTCACAGCGACAATTGCCACTCGCCAAAATGAGGTAAAGAGAATTGCGCTAACGACCGCAACAACAGTAAAGACCGCAGTAGATACTCGATTACACAAAACGATTTTGTTCATTACTTGTCTTTCTTCACAATTGCGACAGAGTATTCCATAATCGGGCGGTGAGCACATCGTAGGAAAAACTCTCGACAGCGCGCACTCGCCCTGCGCTACCCATTTTGTGACGTAGGTCGGGACTATTGAGTAACAACGAAAAGGCTTGAGTTACTTCGTCGATGCTGGTGGGGTCTTTCACCACAATGCCCGACACACCATCGTCAACGGCTTCGGCGGCTCCGCCACTGCTGCCCGCAACCTGCGGTACTCCGCAGGCAGCGGCTTCGAGGAACACGATGCCGAAGCCTTCTTGTTCCAGCCCGCCCCACCTGTTGCGGCACAGCATGGTGAAAATATCGGCACAACCATAGAGAAGTGGCAGATCTTCAAAAGGAGTGCGGCCCAAAAAGCGCACAGGCGCTCCTTGTTTTTTGGCAAGTTCATTCAACCGTTTTGCATCGCGCCCAGCACCCGCAATGAGCATCTCGAGTTGCGGACGATCGCGTGCGAGTCGTGCAACTGCCGAAATAGCAATATCGAACCCCTTGCGTGGAACAAGACGACTCACACCAACAATGAGCTCTGCAGTAGGTGACACACCAAAGTGCTCACGAGCCGACGCACGCTCTGCAGGGCTCAGCACACGAAAGCGCTCGGTATCGACGCCTGGCTGCACCACAGTTGTGGGAAGGTCACGGCCCGCGGCCCGCACTGCTTCATCGGCCGGATACTGCCCTGCAGCGACCACATGAATGGAATTACGTAAGACACGACCCAATATTTGATGCGTTCCAGGAATACGCCCCGGCACGGTGACTTCGGCCCCGTGCACAACGACTGCATAGGGCAGGTCTAAGGACGGACCAACAATGCCGAGTGGTACTGCAGGGTCGAGCACCACGAAGTCGGCCCCAACACGCTTTGCCATCTCGTTAATGCGTTTCACCATGAATGGGTGTGGCAACAGCACTGGCTCACGTGTGCGTTCAATATGGAACGGTTGTGTGGCGTCCCACTCTTTTGCGCCTTCATAAGGCGAAGTGAGAACAGCAAAAGAATCACTTGGCAACCGACGCCACCATTCCCACAACAACGACTGAATGCCGCCAATTTTTGGCGGGAAGTCGTTCGTTACTAAGAGGTGGCGCGAGGTCATGCTTCTCTAGTGTTGCTCACGCACGCCTGGCAGACGGTGCAATTCGAAAGTGACGTCGGGATCTTCGTCGTGGCTCGGGATGATGGAACTCATCCCCAATCGCGACGCTGCCCAAACCGCGTGAGCCCGCAAGATGGGGTCTGCACTGCGCACATGGGCGGCCACAACAGCTTGTGCTTTTTCATTGTGAAGCGATGCAGTGTTTCCAATGACCACCAACGCATTGCGGCGTACCCATCGCGGATCGCGACCCGCGATGTACCAACGGCCGTACCGCTCGAGAATTTCAGCATCACTGAGGGAAAGTAGTTCGAGTACATCGACCACAATTTGGGCATCGCTGGCAACAGTTTCATGTTGCGCAAGACGCATGCTGGGCGGGCAGGCATCTTGGCATGAGTCGCAACCATACATTCGCGCGCCAATGGCTTCGCGGTATTGCAGCGCAATGATGCCGGGCTTTTGCAGTATCCATGCCAAACACTTTCCTGCATCAATCACTCCTGGTTCCACAATGGCTCCTGTTGGGCACGCATCAATGCAACGTCTACATGTTCCACAACCATCTGACACCGTTGCAGATGGCGTGAGTTCGGCAGTGGTGACAACGCAACCCAACACAAACCAACTGCCCGCACCGCTGATGAGCAAGTTGGCATTTTTGCCAAACCACCCGAGCCCAGCAAGATACGCAACTTCACGGTCGACAATGGCATTGCTATCGGCAAACACCGCAGCTTCATGGCCATCACTGCGCAGTTGTTGCGCAACAACAGTGAGCGAATCGCGTAGTGCTGCGTAATGATCGGACCAGGCATAACGAGCAACATCGCCAAACACTGCATCGGTCATTTCAGAAAGCGCTGGCAATTGCACATCGGCAAAATAGCTGCGCGCACCCACCACGATGCTGCGCGCATGAGGAAGGGCCATCACGGGAGTGGTGGACCGAACGGGGTTGCGATATGTGAACTGCATGGTGTCGCGCAAACCACGCGCTTCACGCTCGACCAACGCTTCGCGTGCCCGCAACAACGGTTCGGCAGTGGTGAAGCCGACGCGATGCAACCCAGCAGACAGGCCTACCTCGGAGAGGTTCTGGGTGTAGCTACTTTGAGGTTCAACCGACTTCACGATGACGAAGCGTAGGCACCAAACCCGCAGAAGCGAGCAATCTCACGGCACGCTCTTCTTCAAAGCTAAACACCACCGCATCGCCTGGCTCATGATTGAGGAGATACGAGACCACGCAGTCGCTACAGGCATCGCTTTCATGCATCACACACGTGTCGCACGAGATGGTGAGTGGCGAAGAAGTAACGGGAATTGAGGTGCGTTGTTCCATACCCACATATGAGCAAAGGGGTGTGACAGAGCTACAACAAGCAAGCGCCAGCAGTGTCGATATTGAGCACCTTTGCCGAACCCTGAGTAGGAAGGCTTTGGGCAATACGTGCTGCCTCGCCCGCACGGCAAAACATGGCAACACTTGGCCCCGAGCCCGACAACCAGCCACAAATGGCCCCCGCATTCAACCCTGCATCGAGTGCCGCTTTGCTTTGTGGCACTGCAGCAAAACGAATGTCTTGGTGCAACCGGTCTGCTGTGGCCACACCGAGCGCTTCAAGGTCTCCCGAGTTCAATGCACCCACCAATAGTGCGGTGTGGGAAATGTTAAATGCTGCGTCGGCAAGACTTACTTGGCTTGGCAACTTCGTTCGCGAAGCATGTGTTGAGGTCGACTCAGAAGGAACCCACACCACCACTTCTACTGCGCAGTTGTTCATGATGTTTGCAGCAAATGTGCCATTGGTTCCCACCACTCCGCCAAGCAACGACGCTGCAACATTGTCGCCGTGACCTTCAAGGCCTGCAGTGGCTACTAATACTTTCTGACGCCACTGCGGGGAAAGTAGTGCACTTGCATCTTGCTGCACTGTTGCAAGGAGCGCCCCTCCTACTCGTACCGCCCCGCTATAGCCAAGGCCACGACCCATGGGAATATCGGTGCGTACAGAAATGTCTCCGGTGCCACCAAGTGCTCGAAAGGCAATAGATGCTGGGTGAAATTCATCGGCGACGACATCGCCTTTTTCCGCCTCGCGGACTGTTGCGTACAAAGACAGCGCCATGGCGATTCCATCGAACCCCGGACCCAAATTGGCCGAACTTGCGGGAACACGCACTGCCAGCGAGGAAATAGTTACTCCAAACGCTCGGCAGCCGTAGTGCTTGCAGCAATAAGTTTCTGCAACACCGCAGATGCTTTACCTGTATCAATTGATTGCTCGGCCAACACGCGACCTTCACCGAGCGACGCAGCAACCCCAGCAACATGCAGTGCTGCTGCGGCGTTCAACAACACTGTGTCGCGTGCTGCGCCTGCTTCACCGGCTAAAACCGCACGAGCAATGCGCGCATTTTCGGTTGCGTCTCCGCCAACAATTGCCGACAATGGTTGCGATAAGAGTCCGATGTCGGAGCAATCAACTTTCAATTCACTGACTTCGCCGTTACGTAATTGCATCACGAGCGCAGGGCCAGCAAGCGTGAGTTCGTCGACGCCACCTTGTGCGGTTCCGTTGCTTCCATGCACTACCCATGCAGATGTGACTCCACGAGAAGACAATGCTTCAATCATCGGGCGCATCATCCATGGCGCAGCAACTCCCACCAACATGGAAGAGATGGGCGCAGGGTTTGCCATGGGGCCCAACAAGTTGAACGCTGTGGAAATTCCTATTTCGCGGCGCGATGGCCCTGTGTAGCGAAACGCAGGGTGAAAACGTGCGGCAAGACAAAAGCCCATACCGGCTTCATCAATACATTGCGCAACGCCGACAGGGTCGAGTTCAATCGCAACGCCGAGTTCTTCAAGAACATCGGCTGCACCACATTTCGATGAAGCAGCGCGGTTCCCGTGCTTGCATACCGGCACGCCCGCACCAGCAACCACGAGTGAAGTGACAGTAGAAACGTTGAAAGAATGACTCTGGTCGCCACCAGTACCCACGATGTCGATGGCGCGATGTGCAAGTTCGGGCGCAAGATCTACACGCTGACCAGCAGAACGTACCGCACGCAACATGCCTGAGAGCTCGGTTGCGGTTTCACCTTTGGCACGTAAAGCAACAATGAACGCGGTCATTTGAGAGGCTGTTGCTTGCCCATTCAAAATGTCGGTAATGGCCGCTTCGGCAATATGGGCCTCAAGGTCTTTTCCAGAAACAAGCGTTCCCAGAATGCCTGGCCACCCCCCGTATTGAGCAATATCGAGCGAATGCGAAGAAGTCACTCGCTCATTCTTACGCAGACCGACGGCGTTGACGCACAATGCGTCGACGTTCGCGTTCTGTGGTGCCGCCCCACACACCTTCTTTTTCACGACTGGCTAAGGCATGTTCAAGGCACGACACCCGCACATGGCAGGTATCGCACACCGCAATGGCGATTTCTACTTGGGCTTCGTCGCCTTCATCAGGGAAAAAGACCGCAGGATCGAGGCCCTGACAGGCCCCTTTTTGTCGCCATGAAAGATCGATGACTGTCACGTTGTTCCCCCACCGTGTTGCAGTTCACCCCGGAAAAGCCCCGGAATGTGTTCTGTTCAACCCTCGCCGCGCATCCCCCGATGCGTGACGAACGTCTCACCTCGCCTACCTTACGTTGCGCTCTACAAGTAACGCAAACTCTGGGAAAAGAATTAGCTATTTGACTGCAGGTCGATGAGGAGTTCCCCAATTGTGGAATCGGCTAACTCGATTACTTCCAAATAGTTGGGGTGAATACAGCGTAATTGCACGGGCCCACTGGCAAAAGTGGCTACCTGTTCTGGAGTGAAATCGAAGTGGATGTAGTGCACAGCCGCGGTGATGTCTTCACGGGTGAGCGCAGCATCATGTTGAGCGTCGGTGACTGGGTGAACTTCAGTGCCGTCGCTGAGCACGACGACAATGGAGCGCTCGATGCCTACTAATTTTGGCAACCATTCACGCATGGCTGCTTCGGTAGTGATTTCAATGAAGACGGTGCAGCTCAGCTGCCCTAGTTCCGGGATGAGTGGGTTGTATGCGTTGAGTTCTTCATATACGCCTTCATCGGTGAGGACCTTCTCAGCGCGCAACATTTCTTGAATTTGCATCCACATGGTGTCTCTGTTTTCAAAGAGCACCGAGAGAATAGTTCCGAGCTCAACACGGCGCTTGCGCTTGAGTTCCATGACGCGCGCTTTTTCGGCAACGCGCACTTTTTCATAAGCACGCAGGTCGAGAATGTCGTCGATGACAAGTTTGCGTGAACCATTGTGAGATGGTGACAATACGGGGGGCATATTTATCCTCTCTTTTTCGGTTGTTTATTTCTCTTCGGGTATTCCATATGCACGAGCCAACAACTGCAGTGGGTGGCTCGGCGATTTGCCTGTTTGCTCGGTAATTGCGGTGTTCGCCAAATGACAATCGCCAGCAATTTCGTCGCCCTCGGCAGCTTCAATTTCGTCGGCAAGTTTGCGGGCAATAGGTATTGACATGTCGGCATTTTCAGCGCGAAGGCCCCACATGCCGTCGATTCCTGAACAGGTTTGAATGAGTTTGATTTTTGAACCAGTGAGCTTCAACAAGTCGCGGCTCTTCATTCCGATGTTTTGAGCGCGCAAGTGGCATGGCGCGTGATAAGTGATTTTTTCAGGAACTTCACCTACAAAATCGGTGCTGAGTTCGGTTCCTTCACCCTTATGAAGACCCATGAGATACTCGGCTGCATCGTAAGTGTTTGCTGCAACGAGTTCGGCATCTGCGCCACCGATGTAGTCGACATAGTCTTTTTTCAAGATGTAGCCACACGTTGGCTGAGGCACAACAATGTCGTTGCCGGCACGCACTGCAGCAGCCAGTGCCTCAACATTCTTTGCTCCGACTTTTTTGAACTGCTCAACATCGCCACTGTGCAAGTACGGAGCACCGCAGCATGATGCACCTTCGGCTAGTGAGCACTCAACGTTGTTCTTTTCGTAAACATTGATGAGGTCTTTACCAATGCCTGGCTCTTGGTATTCAACGAGGCATGTTGGGAAGAGCGCTACTTTGCCTTGCTTCTTCGTCATCACAGGAGACACATGCTTTTTGAACCATGTAGAGAAACGGGACTTAGCGAACGGCGGCAAGAGGCGTTGACTCGAGACGCCAGAAGTTTTTTCGACCACTTTGCGCACGAGTGAACCTGGTTCGGCACCCATCACCGCATTAGCGATTGGCGAGAACGTGGTGGCCACTTTGCCCAAGGCATCGGTGTGGCCCATCATGGTGGTGGTCATGCGCTTACGCAGCGGCACTTGACCATTTGCTTGACGTGTTGCATCGGCGCGCAACATGAGGCGCGGAAAATCGAGTTCCCATTCGTGCAGGCCGGGAATATAGGGGCAGTTGATGTAGCAGAGTTTGCATTGGAAGCATTCATCAACCACTTGATCTTGTTGTGCTGGAGTCAGGCGACCCGCATCTTGATCGTCGTGAGCATCGACATAAGAAAACAAAGTAGGAAATGATGTGCAGTACTTAAAGCACAAACGACACCCATGGCAAAGGTCGTACACGCGCGTGAGCTCTTCACGCAGGTCGGCTTCGTTGAGATAGTTCGGATGATTCGGATCGTAAGTAATAGTCATGTCATTTTCCTGATTGCGTCATTCTTGATGATGTGTTGTTGTGGGGCACAGACAAATACCTGTGCCCCACAACGAAGTAACTCATTCTTTAGAGAGCGTCGAGACCCTGCTGGAAACGACCAGCGTGGCTCTTTTCGGCCTTTGCAAGAGTTTCAAACCAGTCAGCGATTTCGTTGAATCCTTCTTCGCGAGCGGTTTTTCCGAAACCTGGGTACATCTGTGTGTACTCATATGTTTCACCAGCAATTGAGGCTTTGAAGTTCTCTTCTGTTTCACCGATGGGCAAACCAGATGCTGGGTCGCCAACTTGGGCGAGGAAGTCGAGGTGACCATGTGCATGGCCGGTTTCGCCTTCAGCAACTGAACGGAAAAGTGCAGCTGCATCTGGGTAACCCTCAACGTCTGCCTTCTGCGCGAACCAGAGGTAGCGACGGTTTGCTTGGCTTTCACCAGCAAAAGCTTCTTTCAGGTTTTCGTGTGTCTTGGTTCCGTTCAATCCGGCCATGACGTCTCCTTTTTGTAGTTGTTATGGGTATTTCTCTTACGCAGACAAATGCGCGCATTGAGCACATTCACCTGAGAACACAATGCGAGTGCTGTGCACCGCAAAACCTTCAACATCGCCTTCGAATTGCAGCGGCGTTTGATTGACATAAACGTCGTGCACCACTCCACAGGTGCTGCACACGACGTGATGGTGATCGTCGACATTGGGGTCGAACCGCACAGCCCCCGAACCGAGGTCGATGTGCTGCACCTCGCCCATGGCACTCAATTCCGACAGGGTTTGGTACACCGTGCGAAGTGAGATGCCAGGCATCTGTTCGGCTGCAACCTCGTACAAGGTTTCGGCTGTGGGATGGGCCGTATTGCCATTCAAGAGACGAAAAATGAGTTGGCGTTGTGGGGTGACTTTGTACCCCTGCTCGCGGAAGCGGGCGACAAGCTCTTCTGGTGTCTTCACAGAGATGAAATTAACCCCATCTCGTGCTAATCAACAAGTCGTGCTAATTAGCAAAGCATGCGAAATGCGTCACAAGTAGGATCTACCCATGAGTAATGCCTCCCCCTTGAGCGCCCCCATTTTGACCCGAGCGCAAGCTCTGCAGAATCTTGCCAACAAAGAATTCGACGTGGTCATTGTTGGTGGTGGTGTCACTGGTCTGGGTGTTGCAGTTGATGCAGCAAGTAGAGGCTTACACGTTGCACTTCTCGAGCGTCACGATTTTTCATCGGGCACATCTTCAAAGAGTTCAAAACTGATTCATGGTGGGTTGCGCTATCTGCAACAAGGCGACGTACGCCTCGTGTATGAAGCACTGCATGAACGCCGCCGTTTACGCTCGAACGCACCACACTTAGTGCAAGTACTCCCCTTCATGATTCCCATCGTTACTAAAGATGGACTCATTAAAAAGAAAATTGCTCGTGCACTTGGCTCGGCATTGTGGATGTACGACCTCACCGGTGGTTGGCGTATTGGAAAATTTCATCGCCGCTTAAATGCAAAGGCTGCCTACAAACACTTGCCCACCATGCCAGAAGCTCGACTCGCCTCTGCATATTTGTATTACGACGCCGCAGCAGATGACTCACGCATTTGTATTGCACTCGCACAAACAGCAGCACAGCAAGGTGCAACTCTTGCCAACTGGTGCTCTGTCACCGGAATTGAGAAAGATGCGTCGGGGCAATTCATTGTGAAAGCGCAATCACAAGAAGGCGGCGCCTTAACCATTAAGGCAAAAGCAGTTGTAAACGCCACTGGCGTTTGGGCCGATGATGTACGCAAACTTGATGAAGGTAAGCATCCTTCGTCAATTCGTCCTGCAAAAGGCGTACATATCACTGTGCCATGGAACCTTGTTCGCAACGACATTGCCGTTGTGATTCCGGTACCAAAAGACAAGCGCAGTTTGTTTGTTGTGCCGTGGGTACCCAATGGCGATGGCACATTTCAGTACACCTACATCGGAACAACCGATACTAGTTACGACGGTTCCGTCGACAACCCGCAGTGCACCAAAGACGACATCGATTACGTCTTACGCGCGTTAAACGCGAGCATCACCAATGAGGTGACACACAAAGATGTTTTGGCAGTATGGGCCGGGCTGCGCCCATTGGTGAAGCCCGATGAAAATGAAAAAATTGGCGAACGCACAGCCGACTTATCGCGACGTCACAGGGTGAGCACGTCCGACTCTGGCGTCATTACGGTCACCGGCGGCAAACTCACCACGTATCGCGAAATGAGCGAAGACGCCATCGACGCTGTTGTGCGCCAACTGCACTTGTCGCAGAAAAAGTATCGGTGCCGAACAAAAAATCTTGAACTGCACGGTGCTCGTGGATACCGCGAATCGAAATCGCGCAATACCCAACAAGTTCACCTTGCACATCGCTTTGGGTCTTACGCATCCGATATTGATGCGCTCATTGCCGCACAGCCCGAACTTGGGCTTCCTCTCATCGACGGACTTCCCTACTTACGCGCCGAGGCGATGTATGCAGCAACTCATGAAATGGCTTACACGCTCGACGATGTTCTGTCGCGTCGCACACGAGCACTGCTTTTCAACCGCGGCGCAACTAAAAATGCAGCACGCAGTGTGGCTGAACTCATTGCTCCACAAATGAAATGGAGCGAATCGGACATCAATAATCAAGTAGAACACTTCATCGCCATTTGCGCTGAAGAAGAAGCAGCCGGCTTAGTTACCGAATCTGAATTCATCGCAGCAACGAAAGAGCAATCATGACGCAACACACACAAACCACTCCGCCCATCGAGTTCTCTGGTTCGGCTGCTTCAGCTACTGCTCATTTCCCCGCCCAGGGTCGCGGTCTCATCAATGCAGAGGTTCTTGCACAACTCGCATCTGCCTGCACCAGCATCACCGACGCTGCAACACTTGCTGAAAGCGGACGCGACTGGTGGCCGCTTTCCCTATCGTGGGCGTTACGCAACGAAACTGCCGCGTTACCCAGTGTTGTGTGCCAGCCACGAAATACATCTGAAGTATCAGCAGTAATGCGCATCTGCAACGAAGCAAAAATTCCGGTCACGCCCGCTGGTGGACGCAGCGGCGTAACAGGTGCCTCAGTTCCCCTCTATGGCGGCGTACTTCTCGATCTCACTTCTCTGCAAGGCATCAACGCGGTCGACCCCGTCTCGGGCATCGTTGAAGTTCTTCCTGGCACATTTGGCCCCGACCTGGAATCTGTGTTGAACGCACAGCATCAACTCACCGTGGGTCATTACCCACAATCATTCGACATATCTACTGTTGGTGGCTGGATTGCGTGTCGAGGGGCAGGACAATTCTCCACTCGTTACGGAAAAATTGAAGACATGGTGGTGGGTCTTGAAGTTGTACTGGCCGATGGAACAGTTGTTCTCACCGGAGGAGCACCTGCAGCAGCAGCCGGACCCGACCTCACAGAAGTGTTTCTTGGTTCAGAAGGAACACTTGGTGTTATTACACGGGCGTGGCTGCGTGCGCACCCCTTGCCAGAGTTTCGCGCAACGGCCGCTTACCGCTTCCCCACCTTTGCCACAGGCATTGAAGCGTGTCGTCAACTCATTCGCGCAGGAGCAACGCCTGCAGTGCTGCGCTTGTACGACGGCAGCGAAAGCAAACGTTCACACGAGGGCGACGGCACACAAGCAACACTGTTGGTGCTCGACGAAGGCAACGAGCAGTTAGTGACGGCAACGATGCACATTGTGCAGCAGTACGCAACATCGAACGATGCCATCACTGCCGACACGGCACTTGTAGAGAAATGGCTGTCACATCGCAACGACACCAGCGCTTTGCAAAGCCTCACTAAAAAGGGTTTTGTGGTTGACACCATTGAAGTTGCTGCACCCTGGAGCCAGTTGATGCATGTCAACGATGCAGTTGTACAGGCCATTCTTCAAGTTCCACATGCACGCAGCGCAACGTGCCACTTATCGCACAGCTACCTCGACGGTGCGTGTGTTTATTTCACCTTTGCAGCAACGCCACCAGCAGAAGAGTTTGAAAAAACCTATGTTGCGTTGTGGGATGCAGCTCAACGTGCCGCGCTTCAGGCCGGAGCAAACCTGTCACACCACCACGGCGTTGGCCTCAACCGACATCGTTTTATGACCGAAGCCTTGGGAACTGGCATGAAAGTTCTGCAGTCGCTCAAGACAACACTTGACTCCAACAATATTTTGAACCCCGGCAAAATGGGTCTCAGTACTGGGTCGAACGACGCAGCACTCTGGCCAGTGCGCTAAACATATGCAATGAAAGATTTCGACTCTCTTGCTTTGCAAAAAGGGGCATCGGTCACCGCTCTGTTTGCCGTGCCTCCCACACTCATTGCGCGATTCGTCATCGACAATTCCGATAACCCAAGTGGATGGGCACCGCTGCTTTCCTTGCTTGCTATTTGTGGGTTCGTTGTTGGAAGCGGGGTGGCTGCATGGCATCAACAACTCGGACGACCACTCATGCATGCGCTAGTTGCTGGCGCAGGAGTTTTTGTTGTGGTGCAAAGTTTTTTTCTCCTCGTTCGTGTTGCTACCGGTGGTGAGGTGCGCGTAAGCAGAATCATCACCGCATTTTCACTTGCACTGGTTGCGAGTGTTTGTGGCGGAATGCTCGGCAGTTTCATGCAGAACTCTGGAGTGCGCCCGAAATGACCACACCATCAATTCTGGTCATCGATGTTGGAACAACTGGCCTGCGTGCCGCGCTCGTCAATGGTTCCGGGCACATCATCGATGTGGAGTACTGCAAAAATCCGCCAGAAACCCCTTTCTCAGGTCTTGTTGAATTTGATGCAATGCATATGTACACCGCTGCCCGCGATGCGGCGCTCACCGTGTTGCAACGCAACCCCAATTGCGCAATAGGAATCGGAATCACCAACCAACGCGCTTCAACCATTGTGTGGAATCGCACAACCGGTGAGCCATTAGGGCCGGCACTTGGATGGCAAGATCTGCGTACCGTCATGGAATGCATTACCGCTCGCTCTGAACATGGCTTAATGTTTGCCCCCAACCAAACTGCCACAAAGGCCGCCTGGATGCTGAAGAACTATGGGGCGCACCTCGAAGAAGAATTACTACGTGGCGACATTTGTATTGGCACCATCGACACATGGCTCACGTGGAAGTTCACCGCAGGTGAAGCATTTGTTACCGACCACACCAATGCCGGAGTGACAGGGCTCTTTTCTGTTGACACGCTGAACTGGTCGGAAAGAATCTGTGGAATCTTGAATATTCCCCTTGTTGCTCTCCCCACCATCGTTGCGTCATCACAAGTAGTCGGACACGCATCTGAGTTAGAGAACTTGCCTATTGCCGCACTTGTTGGCGACCAACAAGCTTCGCTCGTGGGTCAAGGTTGCATTACTCCGGGAAGTACAAAAATTACTTTTGGTACCGGTGGCATGCTCGATATGTACACAGGTACCACTGCACCAACGGTGTCGTCACGCAGCACATCGGGAACTTTTCCCATCGTCGCCTTTTCACTCAACGACACAGATGCGCAAGGCGTAACAACGACCACCGTGCATTGGGGCGTAGAAGCCATCATGTTGTCGGCTGGCACCAACATTGAGTGGCTCATTGAAGACATGGGGCTCATCGACTCGGCCGAAGAGAGCGCAGCACTTGCCAACAGCGTCGCGAGCAGCGACGGCGTCATGTATGTACCTGCTCTCTTTGGTCTCGGAACTCCACATTGGGATTACGGCGCACGTGGAACGCTCTTAGGCATCACACGTGGCACCACACGCGCACACGTTGTGCGAGCAGTTCTTGAAGGAGTGGCACATCGCGGAGCCGACCTTTTCGCAGCTGCCGCTCACGATGCAGCACAGTTCGCCTCACCCACCAACAGCCCCATTCGCATCGACGGCGGGATGAGCAAAAACCCCGTCTTTGTGCAGGCGCTCGCCAACAGCACCGCCCGCACCATTGAGGTGTCACCCGTCACGGAAGCAACAACACTCGGGGCCGCCTTTCTCGCAGGTACCGCACTGGGCCTGTGGCCATCACTTTCCATCGCAACAAGCACCTGGAACCCCGAGAATCGCGTGGAAAATGCCCTCGACGAGGCCACGACCACAGCAACTCGCTCACAATGGGCCCAAGCGGTGAGCGCCTCACAGGGCTGGATCCCCGACCTCTCTGCTCTCGACTTCTAAAGTTGTCTCGCTTTCCCTAGTTCGGAAATCGACCTGGTCTGAAATACTGTTATGAACATAAATCTGATCTGTTAAAGAATGCGAAAGGAACCCCGCGTGAGCGCACCCACCACCACCGCCCCGCCAAAGCAACCGACAAAGAGCGACATCGCCATTTTGCAGTTCGCTCATGGAATCGAACTTGCAATGACTGCGCTCTACACAAAAGCATCTGCTGCAGCGGGAAAAGATCTCAAAGTAGTTCTTGACTTGTTCGGTGGGCACCATCTGGCCTACGCACAATCTTTGGCTGGCCTCTTGGGCCGTTCAGCAGCAACAACACAAAATGCAAGTTTCTACACAGCATTTCTCTCCGCTGCATCTTCGGGTTCCGATGCCGAGCTCGCTGGAACGTTTCTCTCGCTAGAGAATTCGCTTGTGAAAACTCACCTCGGTGTGCTCGGAACAATCACTGGCACCGATGGTGCACAGCTCATTGCGTCCATCATCTCTGTGCAGGGTCGCCATGCTGCAGTTCTCGCCAGCCTCGCTGGCAAGAAAGGCCTCGGCGACATCCTCGACAATGCTGCAGAACCACTCGACTCCAAGACCTACCCGGCGTAGAACGCATCTCCTAAGGACTCACTATGAACGCAAACAATTTTGAAATGAACTCCCCAGTCAACCGCCGTCGGTTTTTCCTCACTGGCGGCTTTGCAATTGCGACCACCACTCTTCTTGCTGCTTGCGGCAAAGGAGCACAGAGCCCTAAGGGCGAATACCCCCGTATTGGTGAAGTACCTCCCACCACCGGGCTCCCCAATGCCGTACCTAATGACGAAGTTCTCTTGCGTACTGCTACTTCGCTCGAATTCAATGCCATCGACACCTATAAAAAGGTGTTAGAACTTGGTCTCTTCACCGGAAGCTCAGCAGGCACTGCAGCGGTGGTCAATAGGTTTAAAGCCGACCACGAGGCACACGCCAAGGCACTGAGTGGCATCATCACTGCGGCAAAGGGTGAAACCTTTGAATGCGCCAACGAGCAAATCAACAAGCTCTACATCAACCCCGCGCTCGATCTCATTCTCGGAAACAAAGATGCGGGTATTGAACCGAGCGATACACCACTCGAAGACGTCATGGCATTAGCTCTTGGTCTTGAAACATTGGCCGCATCGACCTACCAGTTCTACGTTTCGATGCTGTCTCAGCCAAAGTTGCGTGCAGCAGCAATGGGTATTGGTGAACAAGAGTCACGCCACGCAGCAGTTCTTGCCCAGGCAATCAACCCTGGAGTTGCAGGCATTGGCCCGTCAACAAACAAAGACACTGGTAAGCCAAACCCCGCAGCAGTGCCTGGAGCTTTTGGCTCATTAGGAACCATTGCAGTCACAGTGGGCAAGCGCAGTGAAGCGGGAACCAAAACCACGCTCAACATGGAAACCCCAAGCCTCAACTCAATGGCGTTCGAATACGCCAAATGCTCATAAAGCCAACACCACTTCCCCAATAAACCTCGTACACTTTTCAACGGTGAGTCGGTCGGGTGACTGCGGCACATGTCCTATGTGTCGAGGAAAGTCGGGACTTCATAGGGCAAAGTGCTAGCGCGAGCTAGGTGGGGGCGACCTCACGGAAAGTGCAACAGAAAGTAGACCACCCACAAGGGCAACTTTGTGGGAAAGGGTGAAACGGTGCGGTAAGAGCGCACCAGCGTGCGGGGTGACTCGTACGGCTTGGCAAACCCCACTTGAAGCAAGGTCATGCAGAGAAGATGAGCTGCTCGCTCGCCTTCGGGTACTTCTCGGGTAGACCGCACAGATGGATGGTCACCTCGCTTCGGCGAACAGAATCCCGCTTACAGACCGACTCACCACTTCACAAAGTGACATTAAAAGTTTTCAGTGCTGGGTGCTTAGCGTCGAGCCTGA
>JAURNB010000072.1 GCA_030830415.1 Acidimicrobiales bacterium
CATTAGTGAATTGCATCGCGTTCTCAAACCAGGCGGTTCTCTTGGCGTCACAGTGCCTACTTGGTGGCCAGAAAAGATCAACTGGATGTTGTCAGACGAATACCATGCTCCGAAAAGCGTCGGTGGACATGTTCGTATTTATTCCGCAACAGAATTGAAAGCAAAACTTCGCTCGGCTGGTCTTGAAGTACGTGGCAGCCATCATGCACACGCGTTGCACTCGCCATATTGGTGGTTGAAGTGCGCAGTCGGCCCTCGCAACGATGACCACAAGATGGTCAAGAAATACCGTGAGTTCCTTGAGTGGGACATCATGACTCAACCGGCTTCAATGCAAGTTGCTGAACGAGTACTCAGTCCATTGTTAGGCAAGAGCTTCATTGTGTATTCCACAAAACCACTTCATGTAAAGGCATCCGTATGAGCCTGCGCTCTATGCCCCACTTGCCCGGCATTCTCACTACGGCCGACCTTGCGCGCACCGCAGATTCCATTCAGGCGTTGCAGTTACCAAACGGAATGATTCCTTGGTATCCAAACGGACATTGTGACCCCTGGAATCACGTAGAGACAGCAATGGCTCTCAACATTATGGGGCGTGATGACGCTGCACTTGCTGCATACAACTGGCTTGCAAACAATCAACACGAAGATGGTTGGTGGTTTAACTACTACATGCCAGACGGCACCATTGAAGACAGCAAGTTAGATACCAATGTCAACGCATACATTGCAGTAGGTGTGTGGACACATTGGTTGTGCACGCGTGATACATCTGCTGTTCACGCATTGTGGCCAACCGTACGACGTGCTCTGAATTGGGTTCTCGATATGCGTCGTGAAGATGGTGCAGTTATCTGGGCCCGTGAAGTGGACTCGCAACCATGGGGTTACGCGTTGCTCACAGGCTGTTCAAGTATTCGACACGCCCTTCGTTGTGGTGCAGCACTAGCCGACCTCCTTGGCGACCCACAACCAGAGTGGACATCTGCCGCTGACGTTTTGGATCGCCTCATCACCACGAATCTTGGGGCGTTTGAGCCTAAAGAGCGTTGGGCAATGGACTGGTACTACCCCGTCATGACTGGCGCAATGACCGGCGCGCAAGCAAAGGCTCGTCTCGCCGAAGGTTGGGACCGCTTTGTTCTGGACGATCGCGGTGTGCGCTGCGTGAACGATGAGCAATGGGTAACCGCTGCTGAAACAAGTGAATGCGCAATTGCTCACTGTGCAGCTGGCGACCGCGACATTGCACGAGAACTATTGCTATGGACAATGCCTCATCGTCGTGAAGACGGTGCGTACTGGACCGGCATTGTGTACCCAGCAGAACCGGAAAAGACCATTGTTCGCTTCCCTGCCGATGAATACAGTGCGTACACCGCCGCAGCAATCATTCTTGCCGCAGATGCAATTAGCAGTGGCTCACCAGCATCCACGTTGTTTACACAACCAATGGTGCGCAAAAACGCACACCTCAAAGCTCGCGCGCTGTAGTTCTGAAGCGTCTGCTAGACGCGACGCAAAACACGCAACGAACCAGTAGCACTCACCTCTGTAAACAGTCCACTCGCTATTGCGGGAAGATAAATGTTTTCATATGGCGGGCGGCCACCATCGGCTGGATTTTCAAAAACATCATGAATGGCCAATGTGCCACCAACTGCAACGTGTGGGGTCCACAAGGTGTAATCCAAAGTTGCTGGCTCAACTCCGTGACCGCCATCAATAAACAAAAATGCCAACGGCGTTGTCCAATGACGAGCAATGACTGGTGAATCACCCACCATCGTGACTACTACATCTGCTAACCCAGCATCCAAAATTGTTGAACGAAAAAATGGCAACGTATCCATGCGGCCGGTGCGTTCGTCAACAAGAGATTCGTCGTGCCATTCCCACCCCGGTTGGTTTTCTTCACTACCAAAATGATGATCCACTGCAAACAGAGTTGTGTTTCCCAAGCGTGCAGCACCACCCAACCACACAGTGGAGCGGCCGCAATATGAACCAACCTCTACAAAAGGTGCGCCAGGTACGGCACGAGATGCAAGCACTGCTGCTTCATACAATGCATCGCCTTCATCTTCTGGCATGAACCCACGTGCCGCCACGGCATGTGCGCGCAATTCGGATTCGAGTGTCACCATGCATCCCAATGAATAATGCTGTCTGCTGGCGGACGACCTGCAGGTTTGAAATCGGTACCCACGGTGTACGCAAGTGGCGACAAACACGCCTGCTGCACTGTGTCGAATGGAATACCAAGAATGTCAGCAACTTGTTGCTCCATCATGAGATGAATTGTTGTCCATGCTGTGCCCAAGCCGCGTGCACGCGCTGCCAACATGAAACTCCACATTGCAGGCAACACATTTCCCATCATGGATGCAGCCATCATGGCTGGTGCTTGCTCAATGCGTGAGCCAACGGTGCACGCAATGACAAGCGCCGGTGAATCACCCATATGGTCTGCAAGAAAATCTGCTGAAGCTGCCGACCGAGCCTGCTGAGCATTTTCAGCTTGCCCTCCTTTGTCGATAGAGCCGATGTAGACGCCGTCGAGTGAACGATAAATCTCGTAGCACTGTCGATACACATCACCAATGGCCTTGCGTTTTGCCTCATCTCGAACGATGACAAATCGCATCGTCATGTTGTTTGACCCTGAGGGGGACTGCATCGCCACCTCAACACACTCTCGAATGAGTTGGTCGTCAACAGGGCGTGAAAAATCGAGGCGTTTACGAACGGCTCGTGTACTTGTGAGCAATTGGTCAGCATCTAACGGCAGAAGTGGCATATTTCGACCCTACTATGGAGCCATGGCCTCCCCCCTCGACGACCTTGTCACCTTGCTCGACCTAGAAGTAATCGAAGTCAATATTTTTCGCGGCTTCTCACCCGAAGAGAATCGAGTCCGTGTCTTCGGTGGACAAGTTGCCGGCCAATCACTGGTTGCAGCTGCTCGCACCGTGGACGAGGCTTCGCGCCAAGTCCATTCTCTCCACGCATACTTCTTACGCCCCGGCGATCCAACCGCACCCATCTTGTACGAGGTAGATCGCCTGCGTGACGGCCGTAGTTTCACCACTCGTCGCGTCGTTGCAATTCAGCATGGCGAAGTTATCTTCAACTTGCAAGCAAGTTTTCACGCCCACGAGCCCGGTCTTGATTGGCAGATTCCAACACCACTCAATTTGCCAGATCCAGATTCCCTTCCCGATTTCAAAACACGCATGGCGCCATTCAAAGAGCAGATGGGTGAATGGTACGACCGACCACGTCCTATCGACCTTCGTTACATCGACGGCGCTCCATATGAACGAGCA
>JAURNB010000073.1 GCA_030830415.1 Acidimicrobiales bacterium
AAAGACTTCACACCAGTGTGCACCACTGAGCTTGGCTACGTAGCAAAAATCAAACCCGAGTTCGACAAGCGCAATGTGAAAGTCATCGGCTTGTCTGTTGACAATGTTGAATCGCACCTGAAGTGGGAAGGCGACATTGGTGAGACACAAGGAACACCTGTGAACTTCCCCATGATCGGTGACCCAGAGCGCAAGGTCAGCGACCTGTACGACATGATTCACCCCAATGCAAGTGACACCATGACCGTGCGTTCGGTATTCGTCATTGGACCCGACAAAAAAGTGAAACTCACCATCACCTACCCAGCATCAACTGGCCGCAACTTCGACGAAGTGCTTCGTGTCATCGATTCATTGCAATTGACTGCACAGTTCAAAGTGGCCACTCCAGCAAACTGGAAAGATGGCGGCGATGTCATCATCGGTGCAGCTGTGTCTGATGATGAGGCAAAGACACTTTTCCCACAAGGCTGGACAACCGTCAAGCCTTACTTGCGCGTCTTGCCACAACCTAAGAAATAATTTTTTACCGACTCACCCCAGCAAGTTTTTCTCTACCCACTCGCGCACTTGTGGCGCAAGGAAGTGGAGATACTGCTGGGGTGTTTCGCGTATTAGGGTCGCACTAATCGGAACATTGATGCGCTCTTCGTCGACCACTACTGCTTGTGCTTCTAGTCGACGTGCTAATTCTGCAACATAGGAATCGGAAGAGAACACCGCATGCGGGCCCGTGTCATGTGGCCACTTGCTGCGAAAAAGTGCAATCCATTTCGCCCACAGTTCATTGTCGTTCCAGTTGGTGTCGAGTTCGTGAGCAACTTCCACCACGGTCACGTTGGCATGTAATTCAGCAAGCCAACCTGCGCGCAAGGGACCAGGCACTAGCTCCCCTGCACGAGTGTTCACAAAAACCACCAGCGCATCACACTGCGCTGCAGCGGCATTAATAAACCACGAATGCCCTAAATGTGGAGGGTGGAAACGACCCACAATGAGCCCAGTGGAGAAATGTTCGCGGGGTTGGTCGGTCCGATACGTCATAGGTGTGCTCCACTTGAAACGATAGAGCACATGGACGTCTTCGATGCAATGAACACCGCTCGTGCAATGCGCTTTTTCAAACCAGACCCTGTTCCGAGCGAGCTCATTGAGAAGGTTCTGTGGGCCGCCACCCGCGCCAGCAGCCCAAACAACACACAGGGCTGGGATTTTATTGTGGTCACCGACCCCGAAGTTCGCAAGCAACTTGGCGATCTTTTCTTGCCATTTGCTGAACGGGTTTCCAAGTTTCCCGACCCGGGCAACGACACCGACCGGCGCACATTGAAAGGTGCACAAAACCTCGGCGCCAACATGGGAAATTTCCCGTGCATTATTTTTGTTTGTGGTCGCAACATTTACCCTGCCGACAACCCACGTGAACCCTTCATGTATTCAGCCGTATACGCCGCAAGCCAAAACCTCATTGTTGCCGCGCGTGCACTTGGCTTAGGCGCAGCATTCACCACATTGCACGGAATGGTAGAAAAACAAATTCGCACCATCTTGAACATCCCCGATGAAATGTATATTGGCACCACTATTCCTCTTGGCTATCCCGATGGTCCAGAAGGCCCAGTGTCGCGCAAAGATATTTCTGAGGTTGTGCACTACAACGGTTGGTGAACCTTTAAGCGCCTGGCGCACTCAACACCGTACGCTCCATTTCTTCAGGCTCGCAGCCCGTCACAATGAGCAACTTGCTAAAGCCATGAAAGAGCGCCAGTCCAATTCCCATCTCGGCAATTTGTTCTGTCGTGAACTCTTTTTTCATTTCTACTTGCACATCGCTGCTCGGAGCACCTTGCGCACCGAGGAATGCGTCGGCAAAAGCTAAGGCAAGTTTTGAACGCTGAGGAAGGTCGGTTTCGTTGTAATCGTCGTCAACTTTCTCAACATCGTCTTCCACCATGTTTTCTTGCTTCACGACCGTGAAGCGAACATTGCGTCAATAACCACAATCAGTAATGCGAGCATTACGCAATCGCGTGGTTTCTTTCGTGATGTGGTCGAGTTCACCACGTTGCCAAAATTCGGCGTACAGAGCAGAGAATGCTTTGGCGAGTTGCGGTTGATGTCCGAGAATAGAACCAAACACTGAACGCGCAGTGGGGTCGACGGGGTCAAGGCGTGGAGTACTCGACATCAGGCGACCTTTTCCAATTTTCCAAAGCCATCACACAGAGCAACATGGAACAACATCGCCAAAATATCGGGAGTAGAAAAATACTTTCTCAGCTTCTCAAATTGTTCGTCGGTGACGCTGTGTACGTCGAGTACGAACTGTTCAGTGATTTCTAAAATTGCTTTTTCGCCATCGGTAAATTCTGGCGACGAGTACCAGTTCTTTAACTTCTCACTCAGTGCGCTCTCAGCGCGTTCTAAGCCGAGCAACTGAGCAACTTGCAGTTCAATGAGGCTCGCTGTGCGACCTGGTGCCGTGCTACTCGCTTGGCCTCGTAATTCGTCGATGAAGGGTGCCAAATGGGTTTGGGCGCTGGCAATATCGGACGCATTCCACGCACCGCTGACCCATGAGTTGCGACCTTCAATATTTGCCACTAGACAAGCCTAGATGACTTCCACCACCCCCACTCTCGTTGCGGCTGCTGCTGCGCTCAATGCCTCAAAAATCTACGGAAAAGACGACAGTGAGGTGCGCGCCCTCGACGACGTCACAGTCGACTTTGCCGAGGGCCAGTTCACTGCCATCATGGGCCCCAGCGGCTCAGGCAAGAGCACCCTCATGCATTGCCTCGCAGGGCTCGACACCCTCACCTCGGGCAAAGTGTTCGTTGATGGCACCGACTTGTCGGGGCTTAGCGACCGTGAACTCACTGTTTTGCGCCGTGAGCAAGTTGGCTTCATCTTCCAGGCCTACAACCTCATCCCTACGCTCACCGCGCTCGAGAACATCACGTTGCCACTCGACCTCGGAGGTGTTGACGTCGACCAAGCGTGGCTGAACGATGTAGTGCACGCAGTCAAGCTGGAATCACGTCTCACACATCGCCCGAGTGAACTTTCTGGCGGGCAGCAACAACGCGTTGCAGTTGCACGTGCACTAGCAAGTCGCCCCAAAATTATTTTTGCTGACGAACCAACAGGAAACCTCGACAGCAGGTCGGGCGCAGAAATTCTCGCTTTCATGCGTCATGCTGTGAGCGACCTTGGGCAAACCATTGTGATGGTGACCCACGACCCTGTTGCAGCTGCGTATGCCGACCGTGTTGTTTTTCTTGCAGACGGAAAAGTTGTTGACGAAATCACCTCGCCAACAAGCGAGCAAGTGCTCGACCGCATGAAGAAACTCGGGTCGTAACAGTGTCTTCACCCGTCATACGCCTCACTTTGCGTGGCGTACTAGCCCGCAAGTTCCGCATTATTCTCACCGTGTTTGCCATTGTGAGTGGAGTTGCATTTGTTTCTGGTGCCTTCATGCTCACCGACAGTGTGAAGACCGCAATCAATAGTCTTTTTGAAGAACTGCGTGGCGACATTGCTTTGGAAGTGCGTACCCCTATTGCTTTTGGCGATGAAGCCACTGCACAGCGTGACCCTGTTCCCGCTGCACTTGTTTCTAGCATCGCGGCAGTTCCTGGCGTGAGTTCAGTGGAAGTCAACATCATTCGCGAATCCACCATTGTGAAACCCGACGGCAAGCCACTGAAAACCTCTGGCCCGGCGTTTGGTATTTCATGGTTAGGTCAAAACGGACTCGATGGGCGCACCATGTTGGAAGGCCGTGAAGCACGTGGCCCTGGTGAAGTTGCTATCGATAAGGCCTCTGCTGAGCGTGCAGATTATGTACTCGGCGACACCGTCACCATTGTTGGCCCCACTGGCAAGGGTGAATTCACCCTCGTTGGCCTCACCGGAACCGGCGACACTTCTGGTGGTGGAGGCGCAAGCGTGTGTGCTTTTGATCCAGCAACTGCCAATACGTTCCTCGGTGCAAAAGGTTTGGCCGACTCCATTTATGTAGGTCTTGAGAGCGGTGCATCGCAAGCCACAGTTCAAAAGGCAATCGCCACCGTTATCACTACCAAATACGAAGTGATTCCTGGCGAACAGTCGGCCAAGGAAACCGCTGGTGCCATTAACGACATCATCGATATCTTCGGGAAGCTTCTTCTTGGGTTTGCAGCCATCTCGCTTTTTGTGAGCGCATTTCTCATCTTCAACACTTTTGCCATCATCATTAGCCAACGCTTGCGTGAACTCGCCTTGCTGCGCGCTATCGGGGCGAGCTCACGTCAGATACGACTCATGATTTTGGGCGAAGCCCTCATCATCGGAATCATCGCTACCGCCTTTGGCATCTTGGGTGGAGTTGGGGTGTCGAAAGGCATCACCGCGCTCTTCAACGCCACTGGCGCTGCATTCCCATCGGCCACTATCACCATTTCCACCCGCACCATCCTTGCCTCGCTCTTTGTTGGCATTGGCGTCACCGTCACTGCAGCAATGGTGCCTGCCTTGCGGGCCAGCAAAATCCCTCCAGTTGCCGCTATGCGCCCCGAGATTGGCTTCACCGCCCTACAGCGCAATAAACGCCTTCTCGCCGGTGTTATTACTTTGCTCGCCGGCATCACGTTGCTCTGTGTTGGTCTCTTCGTCCAACCAGGTGGAACCATCGGCATTCTTGGCGCCAGCGGGCTTGGAGCCATCTTGTTGTTCCTTGGGGTAGCAAGTTTGTCCACCTCATTTGCTGCACCCATGAGCGCAGCAATCAGCCGCGTTTTGCCCTTCCCGCTTCGACCAATGACACGTTCGGTTGCTGGCCGACTCGCGAGTCGTAATGCTCAGCGCACTCCACGCCGCACGGCAACCACAGCTTCAGCACTCATGATTGGTCTAGCAATGGTCAGCACAGTTGCGGTGATTGCGGCCTCAGTTCAGAAGTCATTCCGTGACCGACTGCAAGGTTCTGTAACAGCCGACTACTTCGTCACAAGCGATGGCTTCCAAGGCTTGCCACCAGCATTTGGAGAAAAGCTCGCTGCACTTCCCGAACTGGGCGACGTGTCACCGTTTCGTATTTCCACAGCTCAAATCAATGGCGAGTCGAAACAAATTGGCGCGGTGAACGTAGAGATGGGAAACATCGTCAACATCAAGCTCACCTCCGGCAGTTTTGCTGCGCTGGGGAACGGACAAATTCTGGTGCACCGCGACCCCGCACGCGACCTCGCGCTCTCTGTGGGGAGCTCCGTTGCAGTGACATGGCAAAACGGCACCACTACCCCTCTCACCGTTGGCGGTATCTACGACGACTCATCAATTGCTGGCAACTGGCTGGTGAGCCTCGATGTTCTGAGCAAAGCATCTACCGCACCACCCGTTGACTTTTTCATCGGTGCAATCATTGCTGATGGGGTCGATATTGAAACTGCCCGACTAGCGGTAAATAAAGTCGCTGACGAGTTTCCGAGCGCCCTGGTTCAAGACCAAGCCGAGTTCCAAAAGAGCCAAGAAGATCAGCTCAACCAGTTGCTATTCATCGTGTACTGCCTGCTCGTATTCGCCATTGGCATTGCCGTTTTAGGTATCGCAAACACGATGGCGCTCTCGGTTTACGAACGCACTCGCGAGTTCGGACTCTTACGTGCAGTTGGCATGAGCAAACGACATCTCAAACGCTCTGTGCGTTGGGAAGCCATCATCGTTTCTGTCTTTGGTGCAACATTGGGCATAGCCGTTGGAGTTCCGTTAGGTATTGCTGTTTCTATTGCGCTTCCTGAATCATTTGTGAATGGCATCAGCATTCCCTTCAACACCATTGTGGTTGTGCTTCTTGCGTCCATTGTTGTTGGCATCATCGCCGCTATTGGGCCTGCACGCCGTGCCGCAAAACTCAATGTCCTTGAAGCAATTTCTGCAATCTAATGTCTCCACAAAACATCACCCCAGAGATCATTGCGTTCTTAACCGAGCGTCACTTAGCTTCACTTACCACACTGCGCAAAGATGGTTCACCTCACGTTGTTCCTGTCGGATTTAGTTTTGATGTCGCATCAAACGAAGTACGTATCATCACTTTCGCAGGTTCGCAAAAGGTGAAAAATGCCGAACGTGGCGGAAGAGCAGTTGTGTCGCAAGTCGACAAAGGTCGTTGGCTTTCGCTTGAAGGAACCGTGCGAGCCACCACAGATCCAACTGAAGTTGCACAGGCCGTTGCTGGCTATGCGGCGCGCTACCAAGCACCAAAAGAACGCGTCGACCGTGTGGCAATCATCATCACGGTCGACAAAATTTTGGGTCGCGCTTAATCTTCTAGCTTGCTGCTTGGTCGCCGTTATCGGTAAATAAACCCTTGTTTTGTACCATTTCAGAGATATACATTGAGCCCGCAGGGTGTGAGTCGGTGAGCCTGGCAATGGGGTCTGAATGGTCTGGTTCTGGCGCGGGCGCACAACCGAGTTGACAGCTGGGGCACCAATACAACAAGCGTTCCGGCGTACCGTGGTATTGCACCGCAATGACTCCCCCACAGCGCTTGCACGGTTGACCATTGCGACCGTAGGCAAACAAGTCTGATGGCGCCTCTGTATTTTGTTGTTGCAACATTGCAGATGCGGTGCGCACAATTTCCACACATGTTGATTGTGGCAACAAACCAACTGGCGCAAGTGGATGCACTTCACTTGACCATAAAACTTCACAGCGATACACATTGCCAATACCAGTTGCAACGTGTTGATCGAGCAGAACATCGGCAATGGAGATTGTTGGATTCTCATATGTCATGAGCCGACGCACACACTCGTTGATGTTGGCATTGGCATCGTGCAGGTCTGGCCCAAGACGACCAAAGTTTGGATGTCGCACAAAACTATCGGGGCGATACGTTTCTACATCGCGCGCATTGAAGCACACGGCAACCCAGTCGATTGTTTCTACAACAACTCGTGCCATGCGTTGTGGTTTACGCCATGTTTCACCACGACGATAAAGTTCCCAACTTCCGCGAAAGCCAAGGTTGGTACTGAGAACAATGTCGTCGTCCCAACAAATTTCCAAGTGCCGTCCATGAGACACAACATCTTCAACGGTTCTTCCAAGTCGGGGTGTGGGCCCACTTAACTTTTCTGCTTCAAAGCCAACAAGTTGTTTGCCTACCAGCGCAGTGCGTAACGCCGCAGCGGCGCGATGCACGGCGTTTTTATCTGGCATAACTGAACAATAGACCTTGACACCGCATGCAATTCGCCATTCGCACTACGCTTCAACAATGAGCGAGAGTAACGAGCCAAACGAGGTCGACGACATCGCTCCCATCGAGCCCTTGCCATCAGACCTCCAGCGCGTGCGACGTCAGCACGGCATGGCCGGAGCAGTTCTTGCAGGTGGCATGTTCGCCCTCGACCAAGTGCTGGGGCGAAAGCCAAAAGAGCAGCCTGCCGCAGTGCAAGAAGTTGCAGGCGAACCAGGAGACATCGACTCCAAGGGAATCACTATCGATATTGACGAACACACATCGGTAGTTTCACCCGCGCCGCACCAACGCCCTGGCGTGCAGCGCATTGTGCGTAAGCGCCGGCGCGGCTAAACCCCTTAAGGGAGTTGACCCACCGAAGCGAGGGCGAGTCGAATCAGCCTGTCGTGGCCGAGCGTCATTTCACGGCGCACTTCTTGGCTCACTGCTTGTTCTGGAGTAAACCATGCCAAGTCGAGTGCTTGTTGTGTTGGGCTGCATTCGCCCGTCACCGGCACAACAAAAGCCAAGCTCACCGCATGATGCCGTGGGTCGTGAAACCCACTGATGTTCGGGTCTTGGAAATATTCCACCACAGTAAATGGTGCCGGCTCAGGCGGAATACGAGGGAACGCCAAAGGCCCTAAGTCTTTTTCCAGGTGTCGCAATAATGCTTCGCGGATCCGTTCGTTCAAGAGCACGCGACCCGACACCACCATGCGACTAATGGTTCCGTCTGCTGCTTGACGCAAAAGCATGCCCACATGCGTGACACGGCCTTCTTCATCAACACGCACCGGTACTGCGTCGACGTACACCAAGGGCACGCGATCGCGGATGTCGTTTAAGACGTCGGGCGAAACCCAACCTGTTCTGGTGTCAATTTGCTCGCTCACACCACCATCCTGCCAAACCCAAGGGTTCTCGGCGCGGTATGTCCCGCATTTCGTGACGCTACGCGCCGAGAAAACTCAGAGAGGGGTTATTTGATGGCTGCGAACCCGAGGTCGAGGTCGGCCAAGATGTCGGCGATGGATTCAAGACCCACAGACAAACGCACGAGACCAGGATGCACGCCACTCGAAAGTTGCTCGGCTTCAGTGAGTTGGCTATGTGTGGTTGACGCTGGGTGAATAACCAAGCTGCGTACGTCGCCGATGTTGGCTACGTGGCTGTGCAATTGCAGCGCTTCAACAAACTTCTGACCAGCTTCACGGCCACCTTTGACGTTGAACGCAATGATGGAACCAAAGCCACGACCTTCGAAGTATTTCTTCGCACGTGCGTGCCATGGGCTTGACGGCAAACCTGCCCATGAAATGCTCTCTACTCCAGCTTGCTTGCCTAAGTAGTCAGCAACCTTTGCTGCGTTTTCCCAGTGACGATCCATGCGCAACGAGAGTGTTTCTACACCTTGCAAGATGGACCACGCATTGAATGGGCTCACTGCAGAACCAAGGTCGCGCAACATTTGTACACGTGCTTTGATGATGTAACTGCCTGCACCAAGTGCTGGCCAATACGCAAGGCCATGGTACGAAGGGTCTGGTTCGGTGAAGTTCGGGAATCGACCACTAGCCGAGAAGTCGAACTTTCCACCGTCGACAATTGCGCCAGCAATGCTGTTGCCGTGTCCGCCCATGAATTTTGTGAGTGAGTGCACAACAATGTCGGCACCCCACTGCAATGGACGAATGCCATACGGTGAAGGAACGGTGTTGTCGACGATGAGTGGAACACCCACGTCGTGCGCAACTTTTGATACGCCTTCAATATCGAACACATCGTTCTTTGGGTTCGCAAGAACTTCGCCGTAAAACGCTTTGGTGTTGGGGCGCACTGCGCTCTTCCACTGTTCCAAGTTGTCGGGGTCATCTACGAATGTCACTTCAATGCCCATCTTGGGAAGTGTGTAATGCAACAAGTTGTATGTGCCGCCATAAAGCGATGGTGAAGCAACGATGTGGCTTCCTGCTTCAGCGAGGGTGAGAATGGCCAAAGTTTCTGCTGCTTGACCCGAGCTCACTACCAACGCACCTGGCAAACCCACTGCAGTTGTTGTTGCACCTTCAAGGTCGGCAACGCGTGCTTCAAGAACACCTTGGGTGGGGTTCATAATGCGGGTGTAGATGTTGCCAATTTCCGCAAGTGCGAAAAGGTTCTGAGCATGAGCCGAGTCGCGGAATTGATACGACGTCGTTTGGTAGATAGGAACAGCACGTGAACCCGTTGCTGGGTCTGGAGACTGGCCGGCGTGAATTTGGCGGGTATCGAAACCCCAAGATGCATTTGTCATGGGAAAGACCCTACCGACCAATTCCCGACCTGACAAGTCGGGAATTGGCTCACAGAAAATATTTTCAGAATTTCGCCAAAAAAGTGTCCACTTTTGAGGGGGTCAAACATCTATATAGGGAAGGTTTCCTCATATCTGAAATCTTCATCCCGCCACCCCTAAAGGCGGGAAACGAAAAGGCGCCACCTTGCGGTGGCGCCTTTTCACTTTCCTTCTTTTTTCGGCGCGTAGCGTTGCAAAAAACGATACATACGGCGCCGAGAACACTCAGCCGCCGGAGGCGTCGGATACCTTCTGCTTACCAGCCGAGATCCATGGCATCATCGAGCGCAAGCGCTTGCCCACTTCTTCGATCTGGTGATCGGCTCCCGCTTTGCGCAGTTCGTTGAACTTCACGCGGCCGCCTTCGCTTTCTGCGATCCATTCTTTGGCGAACTTGCCGCTTTGAATTTCCTTCAGAATTTTCTGCATTTGCTTTTTGGTACTTGGTGTAACAATGCGTGGTCCGCGTGTGACGTCGCCGTACTCGGCAGTGTCGCTGATGCTGTAACGCATACCTGCAATGCCTTCTTCGTACATGAGGTCAACAATGAGCTTCACTTCATGCAAGCACTCGAAGTACGCCATCTCTGGCTGGTAGCCAGCTTCAACAAGCGTTTCGAATCCGGCTTGCACCAGTGAGGTCACTCCACCGCACAACACCACTTGCTCGCCGAACAAGTCGGTTTCAGTTTCTTCGGTGAATGTGGTTTCAATAATTCCTGCACGTGCTCCACCAATTGCTTGTGCGTATGACAAAGCAACTGCTTTTGCATTACCTGTTGCATCTTGTTCAACTGCAATGAGGCAAGGTACTCCGCCACCTTCGGTGTAGGTACGACGCACTAGGTGGCCAGGGCCCTTTGGTGCAATCATGATGACGTCGACACCCTTTGGTGGGCGAATGCGCTTGAAGCGAATGTTGAAACCGTGTGCAAATGCGAGTGCCTTGCCTGGTTTCATGTAACGCTTGATGTGATCGTTGTACGTTGCCTTCTGCTCGGTGTCGGGCATGGTGAGCATGATGAGGTCTGCCCATTTGCATGCATCGGCAATGCTCTTCACGGTGAGGCCAGCAGCTGCAGCTTTGGCAGCCGACTTTGAGCCTTCGCGCAATCCAACAACAACCTGCACGCCACTTTCTTTCAAGTTCAATGCGTGGGCATGACCCTGTGAGCCATAACCAATAATGGCCACTTTGCGACCCTTAATGATTGACGGGTCAGTGTCTGCCTCGTAATACAATTTTGCTGCCATCAGCTTGCCTTTCCTTTCACAGCGCGGGAATGCGCTTCGCGATCGAGTTTTGGTAACGCAATACGGCCTGTGCGCTGTAGTTCCACAATGCCGTATCCACGCAGTAATTCTTCAAAGTCATCGAGTTTTTCGGGTGAACCTTCCAAAGAAAGGGTAAGGGCGTCGACCCCTACAGCCAAAACCTTCGCCTCGAAGATATTGGCTAATTCTACGATTTGCCCCCGATTTTCCCCATCAGTGCGGACGGTAGCCATGAAAAGCTCCCTTTCAACCGATTTTTGGGGGTCAAGTTCAGAGATTCTCACTACTTCAATGAGTTTGAAGAGCTGTTTGACGATCTGCTCCAGGGTGGTTCCCTCCACATCGACCACGATGGTGATGCGGCTGAACTGGGGGTCTTCCGTGGGGGCAACCGCCAGCGAGAAGATGTTGTAGCCGCGGCGGGCGAACAGGCTCGCCACCCGGGCCAACACACCGGCCTTGTTTTGTACCAGCACCGACAAGATGTGGTGACGCTGTGGAGTTGGATATGTGCTCATCGTAGATACTCCCGACGCTCGTTTTGTGAAGGCGGCAAGATGATGTCGTCATTGCTTGCACCTGCAGCAACCATTGGAAACACTTTTTCAAATTCTTCAACACGGAAGTCAACAACTACTGGACGGTCGTTGATGCTGTTGGCTCGCTCAATTGCTGGCGCTACTTCTTCAGGTGAGTCAACACGAATACCAACACAACCCATTGCTTCGGCCCACTTCACAAAGTCGGGGATGCCACCGCCAAGATCAACTTCGCTATAGCGCTCGCCATAGAACATCTCTTGCCACTGGCGCACCATGCCGAGGTATGAGTTGTTCAGAATTCCGACCTTGATAGGAATGTTGCTAATTGAAGCAGTGATGAGTTCTTGCGCGGTCATTTGGAAACAACCATCGCCGTCAATTGCCCACACAGTTTTGTCGGGGCGACCAACTTTTGCACCAATTGCTGCTGGCACAGAGAAGCCCATTGTTCCGAGGCCACCTGAGTTCACCCATGTATACGGTTCATCAAAATGCCAATACTGGCTCGACCACATCTGGTGTTGACCAACACCAGAAACCAAAATGGTTCCTTCTGGTGCATGGTCACGAATTTGCTCGAGGCAAAACTGTGGCTTCAATGCTGCACCAGGTGCACTTGGCTCGTATGCCAATGGGAATTGTTCTTGCCATCCGCTGCAACGGCTACGCCATGGAGCAATATCGGCCTGCACTTCGCCACCATCAAGAAGTTCGCGCAGTGCTTTCAAAATTTCAATGCTGACAAGTTTGCAATCGCCAACAATAGGAACGTCGGGGCGACGTACTTTGCCTTGTTCTGCTGGGTCAATATCAACGTGAATGATTTTTGCTTCTTGCGCAAACGCAGAAACCTTGCCCGTTACACGGTCGTCGAAACGAGCGCCTAATGCAATGAGCAAATCGCTTTTTTGCATTGCAGTAACTGCAGCAGCGGTTCCGTGCATACCTGGCATACCCAAGCACAACGGGTGACTGTCGGGGAATGCGCCACGTGCCATGAGTGTTGTAACAACAGGAATGTTCAACAACTCTGCAATTTCGCGAACAACTTCTGCTGCACGCGATTTCAAAACGCCGCCTCCTAAATACAAAACAGGTCGTTGTGCGGCAAGCATTAACTTCGCTGCTTCTTTGATCATCCGTGGATGACCTTTAGTGGTGGGGTGATAGCCGGGAAGACTTGCTTGCACTTCTTCATCGGTTGGCCAATGCCATGTCATGGAGTTTTGCAAAACGTCTTTAGGAACGTCGATGAGTACAGGGCCGGGTCGACCAGTAGTTGCAATGTGAAATGCTTGACGAATAGCCAATGGAAGATCTTCCGCACTCATCACCAATTCGTTGTGCTTGGTAATGCTGCGCGTAATACCTACGGTGTCACATTCTTGAAAAGCATCGGTACCAATTGCGGTAGTGGACACTTGGCCAGTAATGGCAACCATCGGAATGGAGTCCATGTATGCATCGCACAGAGGTGTCACCAAGTTGGTAGCAGCAGGTCCGCTCGTCACCATGGCTACGCCAGGACGACCAGTAACGTGCGCATAACCTTCGGCCATGTGCCCAGCGCCTTGTTCGTGGCGCACCAAAATGTGACGAATAGACGACTTCAAGAGAGGGTCGTAGGCGGGCAAAATGCAGCCACCCGGATAGCCGAACATGACGTCGACGCTTTCCATCTCGAGCGCTTTAATAAGCGCTTCAGCTCCTGTGATTTTCATTTGACTCTCCTGTATCACTCGTTCTTTTTGCATTCACTTCAAACCACTTATGACGTCTCATTTCGGCGTGTGTTGCGTTTTAGGCAACAAAAAAGCCCCCCATCTGGGAGGCTTGGCGGCACGCGTGATATGTGACGCGTGCCTACACGACGACGACCACCACAAGAACGGAAGTTGACGAAATACGCACGAGGAAAGTCTGCCATGCCAAAGCCACCTTGACAACCCCCTCTTCAAGATCTTGACGGCCGAGGTATTTGCACTTAGAGTGCAAAAACATTCACCGATGCATTCAGGGGAAATATGGACATTATCCGCACACCCGACGACCGCTTTTCAGGCCTCACCGCCTGGCCATACGCCCCGCGTTACACCGACATCGCTCGCGGCGACGGCACGGGCACATTACGCGTGCACCATATAGATGAAGGTGCGAACGGTTCTGACCCCGCTACCGAAACCATCTTGTGCATGCATGGCGAGCCCACCTGGAGCTACCTCTATCGCAAAATGATTCCCGTCTTTACTGCCGCAGGGCACCGCGTTGTTGCCCCCGACCTTGTGGGCTTTGGCCGCAGCGACAAACCCACCGCGATGACCGACTACACCTACCAACGTCATGTTGACTGGATGGCCGAGTGGCTCACAACAAACGAACTCAACAATCTCACCTTGGTTTGCCAAGACTGGGGTGGGCTCATCGGACTTCGACTCGTTGCACAATTCCCTGAACGCTTTGCACGCGTTGTCACTGCCAATACTTTTCTCCCGACAGGTGACCGCGACCCTGGTGAAGCTTTTCGCGCATGGCGCACGTACAGCCAAACAACACCCGACTTCAATGTGGGCAAAATTGTGCAAGGTGGCTGCGCACAACGCCCCATCGGTGAAGAAAATGTGTCTGCATACGATGCCCCATTCCCCGACGACTCCTACAAAGCGGGCGCACGCATCTTCCCTACTCTCGTGCCCGGAGAACCAAATGACCCATCGGCTCCCGCCAACCGCGCGGCATGGGAAGTACTCAGTACTTACACAAAACCTTTCCTCACCGCATTTGGCGATAGTGATGCCATCACCGGTGGTTCAGAGAAGCATTTCAAGAAACTCATTCCTGGTTGCGAAGGTCAAGCTCACACCATCGTTGCTGGTGGTGGACACTTCATTCAAGAAGACAAGGGTGAAGAACTCGCCACAATTGTCAACACTTTTATTGCGGCTAACCCGAGGTAAGAATGTCTTCCACAGATCACAATGCTGCTTCAAGCGATGGTCGTGTTGCACGTGGTGAACGCACACGCTCTTCCATTGCCGACGCTTTGTATGAACTGTTAGCCGAAGGCGTAGAAAACCCCAGCGGACGCGATATTGCTGAGCGAGCAAATGTATCTTTACGCTCGGTATTTCAGCATTTCGACGACATTGAGGCGGTGTATGGCGAACTAGTCACCCGCCAACATGAACGTGTTGCTCCATTTCTTGAACCCGTCAATAGTGAAGTTCCATTAAATGAGCGCATTGAAAAACTCATCGAAAGTCGCGACTCGATGTTTGCTCTTGCAGCACCGTTGCGGCGCAGTATGGGTACATACCGCGGTGTCAAAACATCTCACACCATTCGTCGTGCATTGACCTATTTGCACCGCGCTCAACGCGAGCAAATATTGCAGACGTTTGCACCAGAACTGAATGGCAATGAACAATTGTTATTACAACTTGAAGTGTGTCTCTCGTTTGAAACGTGGAATCAATACACAAGTCAACATGGTTTGTCGAGAGCGGCCACGCGCGGCCACCTACACAACTTGATAATGACGATGTTGGCAAATCCCTAATTAGGAAATTTTTACACCCTGTAGCGCTGCTGCAGTCAAAGTATTTTCCAACAAGCACGCAATGGTCATTGGCCCAGTTCCACCCGGCATTGGCGTAATAGCACCTGCAATGTTTTGCACGGCTTCAAAATCGATATCGCCAACAATTCCTTTTTCAGTTCGCGAAATTCCAACGTCAATGAGAGTGGCACCAGGCTTGCAATGATCCTTACCAATCATTCCTGCCTGACCACTTGCGCCAATCACAATGTCGGCCGAACGACACAGCTCAGCCAAGTTGCTGGTGCGGCTATGCGCAATAGTTGCCGTTGCATCAACACCTTTACGCGACAACAAAATAGCTAGTGGTGTACCCACCAAAGTGCTACGACCCACAATGACCGCGTGCTTGCCCGCTGTTGCAATGCCATAGTGTTCGAGCAAGCGCAACACCCCGAGTGGAGTACAAGGCACCAAACCGGGCTCACCGCGTACCAAACGACCCAGCGATTCTGCGGTGAGACCATCAACATCTTTGTCGGCTGGCAAGAGCGCCAACACCGCATCGTTATTGAGATGGCTCGGCAGTGGTTGTTGCACCAAGATGCCATGCACCGATGGATCGGCTGCCAGCGAGGCCACCAGTGCTTCAGCCTCGGATTGCGTGCAATTGGCGGGCATGGTTTCGTTACGGCTCACCAAGCCTGCCTTCGCAGCGAACTTGTGCTTATTGCGTACGTAGGTCTGGCTCGGGCCGTCTTCACCTATGAGAACGGTGGCCAGGCAGATATGCGGGTTTCCTGCGGCGGCTACACGGGCGCCAATTTGCTCCACAATGAGGTCGCGCAGGGCGTTTCCATCCATTACGAGTGGTTTTTGGCTTTCCTGCTGGGGGGAGGTGCCAGGAACTGTTGTCATATGAAGATGGTAGGCGACCCTCGGAGGCTCTAGCCTTATCAGTCGCGGCTCTCGTCATGCCTATGAGCCCAAGGAGTACCCATTCATGTCTAGCCCCACCCCTTCCCCCAAGAGCGTTGCGCCTGCCGAAGGCAAACTCGGTGTCCTCACCGTTGGCCTTGGCGCCGTTGCTTCCACCCTTATTGCTGGCGTTGAGCTCGCCAAGCGCGGCCAAGGAACACCCATTGGCTCAATGACCCAAATGGGAACCATCCGCTTGGGCAAGCGCACCGATGGCCGCACGCCGTTGGTGAAAGACTTCGTTCCACTGGCTCGCCTTGAAGACATCGTGTGGGGCGCTTGGGACGTCTTCCCCGACGACGCCTACGTTGCTGCGTCACGTGCTGGAGTTTTAGAGCAGGGCAAGCACATTGAATCTATTTCTGAAGCACTGCGTGAGATTCGCCCAATGAAGGCAGCTTTCGAGCGCCGCTTTGCGCGCAACCTCGATGGCACACACACCATGGACACCATCGACAAGCGTTCCATGCTGAACGGCATTCGTGCCGACATCAACCGCTTCCGCGATGAGAAAAAAGTAGATCGTGTTGTCATGATCTGGTGTGCAAGCACCGAGATTTACATTGAGCCAGGTGCACAACACGCCACTATTGAAGCTTTTGAAAAAGCAATCGATGCCAACGATGAAATGATTGCTCCATCAATGCTCTATGCATACGCAGCATTGCTTGAAGGCGTTCCCTTCGCTAATGGTTCACCAAACCTCGCAGTCGACATGCCGTGCTTGCGTCAATACGCAACCGATAACAACATCCCCATTTCAGGTAAAGACTTCAAGACCGGCCAAACACTCATGAAAACAGTGCTTGCGCCAATGTTGAAGGCTCGCCAGTTGGGTCTTGCTGGTTGGTACAGCACCAACATCTTGGGCAACCGCGACGGCGAAGTTCTCGACGCTCCTGAAAACTTCAAAACAAAAGAAGAATCAAAGCTCGGTGTACTTGAAGACATTCTCGACCCTGCCAACAACCCCGAGTTGTACGGCAATGTGTTCCACAAGGTGAGCATCAACTACTACCCACCACGTGGCGACAACAAAGAAGGTTGGGACAATATCGACATCGTGGGTTGGATGGGATACCCCATGCAAATCAAGGTCGACTTCTTGTGCCGCGACTCTATTCTTGCTGCGCCTCTCGCACTCGACCTCATCTTGTACTCCGACCTTGCACAACGTGCCGGCCTCGGCGGCATTCAAGAGTGGTTGTCGTTCTACTACAAGAGCCCACAAACTGCACCTGGCCTTCGCCCAGAGCATGACTTGTTCGTACAACTAGAGAAGTTGCACAACACCTTGCGCTGGATCATGAACGAAGATCAAATTACGCACCTCGGCCGTGAGTATTACGACCAAGCCTAATTGAGTGTTCTCGGCGCGGTATGTCCCGCTTTATGCAACGTTTCGCGCCGAGAAAATGGTTTTCCTCTGCACTGGTGCTGGTTGAGCTTCCACTACCTCAGTTACTTGAACTTTCACTTCCTCAGTGCGTCGCATGCACGAGAAAATGACGGCGCCTGCAATGTAAGCACTAGCGCTCGCAACAAGCACGACATGTGATGATGCAGTTGAGGAAGCAGCGAGACCCGACACGAGGCCCAAAAGAAAACTCAAGTTGTACGCCATGTCATATGCGGCAAACACTCGACCACATGAGCCTTTCATTGCATTTGCCTGCACAGTGGCATCGGAACACACGCGAAGGTTTTGAAAACAAAAAGCCATCGCTAAAACTGCGGCACAGCACAGATAAACACTTGTGATTGACGCGGCCAAAATAACCGCACAACCCGACAGCGCAAAAGCTGCAATCGCCACCGTGCGGCGAGGAACTTTTTCGTTTGTTCGTTCAGAAGTAACTGTTCCCAGGAATGCCCCCACACCCGATGCACCCAATGTTGCTGCATAACCCGAAGCGCCGATGGAAGTCTGCTGGTCGAGAAGCAAGGCAACGGCAGAGAAACTCAGTCCCAGTAAGAAGCGATGTGCGCTTGTTGATGCAATGGCAAAACGTGTTTTTGCCATACCCAACTGCTGCAAAGCAACGGGCCAGGTAACTTTCTCTACTTCGCTACCGCCGCCAAGCCATGCGCGAATGGAATCGAAAACATAAGCAGCTACGAAATGTAAAATTGCTCCTGCAAAAAAGGCGGCGAAGCCAATGTATCGATAGAGCAATGCCCCACTTGCAGCACCAATACTTCCGGCAACCATGCTGGCCATCAACATGACCGAGTCTGCTGCAACAAGTTCATGCTGGCGAACAAGGTGCCGCACAGAGGCAGCACGCGCTGTATACAAAACTCGCGTGACACACATTGACAATCCAAAAAGAACATATAGCGATACCTGTGAATCAATGTATGCACTAAAAAATGCCGCAAACATAATGAGCGACCGAATACCTTGACCTGTCACCAGTATTTGTCGACGTTCATATTTATCGGCAACATAACCAGCTAAAGGTCCGGCCAAAATGAGAGGGAACGCTGCGGCAATTACCGTTTGGATGAGCAAGCGAGGTGTTGGTCCGCCTTCATTTGCAAAAAGCAAAACTTGCGCAAACACCAAGGAAATGAGTGCATCTGCAATTTGAGAAGTGGTTTGCCCAATGATGGACAACCGAAAATCTGGATACTGAAACAGTGTGCGACGCGAAATACGCAACTGTGCACGTCGACGGAAAATCCTGATTTGTCTGTGGGGGGCGGTACTGACGGAGCTCACACACTCATCGTGACTGATTGAACATTGAACAATGAGCAATTGTGGAAAACCTTTGGCATACAGAATATGACGTGCAGGTAAATGATGTTTGCCGCTACGGTGTGCTCATGTCGTCTCCCTCTTCCACTTCCTTTCTTCGAAAATCACTTTTGGCGTTAGTTGCCGACGCGGCTCTCATATTCCTTTTCATATTTATTGGTACCCGCAATCACGACACCGACACCGACACCGCTGGGGTCTTCTCTACCGCTGCACCATTTCTCATTGCCCTATTAGTGGGTTGGTGTGTTCTTCGTGTTTGGAAAGAACCGCGCAAGGTTTCACACGGCGTTGGTCTCTGGCTCATCACCATTTTTGCTGGAATGCTGCTTCGTCACTTCATCTTTGACCGCGGAACTGCAGGAGCATTCATCGTGGTTGCCACGATCTTCAATGCACTTACATTGGTAGGTTGGCGTTTCGTTGCCGAACAGTTAAGTGAACGTAAAGCATCACGAGGTTGACTTCAAGTTAATCGTGGATAGCCAGCATAAGTTTTCTCATAAAGATGCGCTTTTGTTCATCTCGGCAGGGGCAAGTTGTCACATGAGTTTCCGGCATTTGCCTTAGTATCCATCTATCCGTGGAAATAACCGTTGGCATAATTGAGAGGAAACTATGAGACTCTCGACAGAACAACTAGAGCATTTTAATTACAGAGGCTGGCTTCTCGTCGACACGCTTACGGCAGACGAAACTTCTGAAGTTCAAAGCTGGGTAACCGATATCGCCTCGTGGCCTGACGAAAGTGGTGAATGGTTGCATTACAAGGAACTCACTGAATACGGTCCAAAACTTTGCAGAACGGAAAATTTCACTCCGTTTCATGCTGGCATGCATCAGTTCCTGCGCAGTGGCCAAATGGTTGAGGTTGCTTCTGCGCTGCTCAACAGCGAAGCCGTTCTTTATAAAGAAAAGATCAACTACAAGCTTGCAGGTGGTGCCGGATACTCTCCACATCAAGATGCACCTGCTTATCGCTTTATCGAAACTCATATTTCATGCATGGTTGCCGTTGACGATGCCAATGAAGAAAACGGGTGTCTTGAAGTCGTTTCCGGGCTCCACCACGAAATTCTTCCGATGGACGCCAAGGGCTGCATCGAGCCATCACTTGTTGCCACTTTTCATTGGATGACCGTTCCTCTACGGGCTGGCCAAACCTTATGGTTTCACTCGCGCACTCCACACCGCAGCGGGCCAAATAATTCACAGAACGACCGGCGCGCTCTTTACCCAACCTATAACGCCCTCAGCGAAGGTGACCTACGAAGTCGCTACTACGAACAAAAACTCAAAGAGTTCGCTGAAGCCGAAGACAATAACGAATCTGTACGTGTATCACTTATTGGAGATTTTGAAGGGAAACCCGTTCGATGAAAGAAATCATTCAACATATTCACCATCTATACAGCCAATTTGGCAATCAAAAATACGATGAATTAATTACCCAAACTGAACATGCAACACAATGTGCAGCACTGGCGAGAGCGTCAGCGGCCAGCCCCGAGCTCACCATTGCGGCGCTCTTGCATGATGTTGGTCATCTCTTGGTTTTGGAGCAAAGCAATGGTTCTATTGATTTCAGTACCGATGACGAACACGAAGCACTTGGAGCGAGATATCTTGCAACTTCTTTCCCCAGCGGGGTAACCGCACCAATTGCGTTGCACGTTGCTGCAAAACGTTTCCTATGCACTGCAGACGACACGTATTTTGACCAGCTTTCTGTCGGATCCGTTCGTAGCCTGGAAAAGCAAGGTGGCCGCATGACTCATCAAGAAGTCATGCGTTTCGAGCGCTCTCCACATTTTTCCAGCGCGGTAGAACTCCGTCGCTGGGACGAAGGTGCAAAAGATGAACACATCGTTGTGGATCCATTTGAGTCATACCTCGAAATGATGGAGAGCCTCGTTACTTCACAGTGAACGCGGTGTAGTCGGGGAATTTTTCGACCCATTCAATACCAGCATTACCTAATGCAAAACCAATGGTGGCAAATGCATCGGCCCACATCAGGTGCGGACCGATAACTGTCATTGAAGAAAACTGGGAATTCACTGCAACTGAGTCTTTGCCCCAAATGTGGTGGCCGCGCTCGGCGGTGCCAGAGGTAGCAACAGCCCAATTCTTTGGAATGTCAACATAGCTGTGAATACGCGTTGCGTCGTGCGGGTCAACTATTCCCACTCGCCATTGATCTCCAGTGGATTGCACGCCATGGGTTTGAATGTCGCCACCGATGCGCAAGTAATAGTTTTTCAGGCCAGCCTCAGCCAGCAAACTTGCCGCTCGCTCTGCTGCCCAACCTTTAACAAACCCCGCGGGGTCAATTGAACCATCAGGTCGTCGTGCGTTGAATACCCCATCACTTAAGTGCTCAAGCCATGTACACGCATCGAGCACTTCCACCACATCTGGCGATGCATCAAGAATGTGAAGCTCTCCACTATTAATGCGCGAGATTTCACTTGTTGGCAAAAATGTGGAGAATCGATCTTCGATGTCATGAAGAAATATTGAAACTTTTTCCCAAGCTGTATTGGCAACTACTTGAGAGACTTCATCATCAATGTGCACGCTGACGACAGTGCCCATTGACCTACCTGCAAATTTAATACGTGCTTCAGCACTCATTACGCTGGGTGAGCATCAAGAATTGCTTGGAGCCCCGCGGTATACGCACGCCATGAATCGGTTGCACCGGAGACCACAGCGATTTGAGCATTTCCTGCCTCAACTGCTTCCTGGTTGTAAATGGGCAGTGCAGATTGATTAATACGTGCAGACTTATCTTTGTCATTTGGGTAATTCAAGACCGTCACATTACACAGAACGTTTTTCTTTGTGAATATTGCCTGCAGTTGTAGGTCTCCCCATTTGAACACTGCTGTTGGCCCAGTCACCACATCGCCATCACAAGCACTTGCTCCGTCCACCGGTGTCATTGGGCTTGGTGCGAGCGTTGTTGTGACCTCACTGGATACAACAACTGATGTCACCGGACTTGGTGCAAGCGTGGAAGTTGTTGCCGAGGAAGTGGGCACCAATGTGCCTATCGCTCCTTCTAAAGCAACTACATCGCCCCCTGGGTTATCAAGTTGAGAAATGAAGCCGACACCTACTACGGTGAGAGCCACAGCAGGAAAGATCTGACGCCCCAATGTTGGTTTTTTAGACACGACTACCACCAAGCCCTTTCGGCGTGAATATTTTCTACTGGTACGCCCGCTGCACGAGCACCTCTTTGCACAGCTTTCACGATTGATTCAGGGCCAGCAACAATGACTACACGCTGCACAAGGTCGGGAACAGTTTTTAAAAGGACATCAGCGCTGAAGGGGTCGGCAACTTTGAGAGCTGCTCGATGCCCAACAAGGGTATGAACCTTACCGTTACGTGCTGACGCAAGTGCTTCTAATTCCCGAACATGTGACATTTCTTGTTCGGATGAAACGCGATACAAAATGATCGGCTCATGTTGAGGTTCGAGTTGTTCAAGGAACGACGTCACAGGACCAATTCCAATTCCACCTCCGATGAGAAGCACCTTCTCTGAGTTCACTACATCGGGAGTGCACACACCGTAAGGACCTTCAACAATGACGCGAGTTCCTATTGCAATGTTCGTAAAGGCGTTGCTCGATTCGCCACGCGACTTCACGGTGAACCGCAGGCCAGCTGTAGTGGGCTGTGCAGAGAGTGAAAAGGGGTTCGCCTGCCACCATCTCCCTTTTACTAATTGCCGCACTAAGTAAAACTGCCCGCCTTGTGCTTTGGCCTTTCGTAGGTGCGTACCCGACAGCACAACACTAGAAATACCCTCTGCTTCATGCGTTACTGCCGCTACGCGTAGCGGCCGAACAACTGCAACGAGGAAGCGGCCCCAGCGACTCCATGTCAACCAGACCACAAGAGCAAGGTGTAGCGCTACCCAAAAACCACGTGCCAGAGCTTCGTCGGCAAAGTCGGTTCCTAAAACAATTTGATGTGAAAATGAAGCCGCCAAACCGAAATAAGAAGTGAGATGGACGAAGTACCACATCTCATATGACAGTTTGTTGCGAAACCACTTCAGTGAACTCAAAGTAACGATGAGAATGATGGCAGATCCAACAGTGGCGAGTGCCATATACGGTTCTTTGCCAGTTAATGACTTGACTGCATTAATGGCCCCATCGGGAATTGCCCAGGCCGCAACACTGAACGCAATGTGCAACGTAAGAAAAATTGCCATCGCTTCACCCAATAACCGATGCCAGTTCAACATCCGGTCGAGGCCGTAGCGTCGTTCTACCAGCGGCGTACGAGTAACGAGAATGAGCCCAAGAATTCCGGCTTCACTGCACAACAATCCGGTGAGCTGAGCAAGTGACGTATAGGTCTGTGCAGCAGAGTCTCCTAAAGCCGTAACCCCTCCGTGACGCGACCAAAGACCCACCACCACGAGTGTGAGAGCACCAATAATGGCGCCCACATCTGTGTCGAGTACCCAACTTTCCCGGGGGGCGGGAAGTGGATGAACTTGCGACACAGAACTCGTAGGGGTGGGTCTGGTCATGAAGTAGAAACTTATGCGTTATTCGATGGCGTTACCGTGACCGAACCCTGCAGTGCAGGGGCATCGGACATTGCTTCGCCATCTGGTCCATGCCCCATGCCGCGACCCATTCCTGGGCCACCATGACCACGAGGGCCACGACCCTCAGGGCCATGTGCAGGGCGAACATTGTTCACCATGTCAGTGACACGAGTCTTGAACTCAGCAAGCTTCGCATCGGCCTCTGCTTGAGTGTGCTCACCAGAAGCAACCTCTTCATCGAGATGAGCCTTAAACTCAGCAACAAGAGCATCGGTCACCTTCGTGATATCAACACCCTTAGCTTTCGCAATGTCAGCAAGTGACTTCGCCGCAAGTTCAGTCTTCAACTCTTCAGCAGTGACACCAAGAACCTTGGCAGCAGCTTCAAGCTTCGGACCTTTTTCCTTGGCACCAGTGCTTGACGCACCAACCGAAGGAACTTGGATGGTGTCTGACAGTGTGACTACTGCCGACTTCGCCAAGGCAGCGGAACTGCCCTGAACATTTGTTGGGGAGTTGTTTGCTTGTGCTCCGGCAAAGCCGGGAACTCCGAGGGCAAGGCCGGTAACCAAGCCACCGGCGATTCCTGCGGCCACACTTGCAGCAACAATGCTTTTCTTCAAGTTTGTCTTTTTCATTGGATTCTCCTGTGTTGGGGGGCGGATGCCCTTTGACAAAAGACACTTTCGTGGTCGTTCCTAGAGATTCTCTAAGAAAAGAGTAAGAGAACTGTAAGAAGCAATCTCAGGTTTGTCTAAGTTGCCAAACCCTTATGAAATAAGGGCCAGAAACAACGATTTAGGCATGGAAAGTGGTCGCCACGGACCTGCCTGCAATCCGGCCAAAGGTGGCCCCGTTCGATAGCGAGTTGCCGCTACCCACATAACGGTCGCCAATAATGCCACCGGTACATTCACCTGCCCCATACAAGCCCGGAATCACTTCTCCAATGTCGTTGAGTACACGTGCTTGACTATCGATACGCATCCCTACTGCGGTGAAGCACAATGTTGCGGGCCGCACTTCTGCACCATAAAAAAGTGGGTACTCAAGTGGGCGCAAAAACTTTTCTTCTTTGTTGTAATCATCGACACCTGCGTGTGCGCCAGCGTTGTAACGCGCAATAGTTCCTGCAAGCTTGTCTTGAGGAAGACCGAGTTCTTGTGCAAGGCCTTCAATGGTACTGCTCGATTTAATGCGACCAGCTTTCACCATGTCTTCCACCATGATTGCATTCCAGTTTGCATTGTGGCGCTCGGCACCGCGCCCAGGAATTGCTTGTTTATATGTTGCAACTTGTGGCCCGCGTTCTGGGTGCAGCACGAGGTCATCGAAAATAACGTACGCAACATCTCCCTGTGCGCGCATAAAACCATCCATTACGCCATACGGTGCCGACTCGGTTCCGAAACGTTGACCATATTTATTCACCAAGACCATCCAACCCGGCAAAAAAGGTTCAACAGCATTAATAAAGTTGGGGTGCAACAAACGCAAACCGCGATTATGACCAATGATTTGAGCATTTAATGGCTCAACAAAATCGAGCGCATCGCCACGCGCACCATCGGCACCGATGTACCACAACCAGTCGCCCATCGCTGCAGCTGCTGGGTACAACTCAGCAAGGCGATCTTTGTTCAACGAAAAACCGCCCGATGCAACGATGACTGCACCTGCACGAATTTCATCGTCACCTACTGCAACTCCTACTACCCGACCATTTTCAACAAGCAATCTGTTCACTCGTTGGCCAAGTGCAATATCAATATCGCGCTCACGTGCCTTTGCATGTAGCGCATCAATAATTCCTTGACCATTGTTCACGGCACAGTGGCATCGTGGAACTATTTCTCCACCACCAAAAATAAGATCGTCGTGAAACTGCACACCAAGGTCACCTAACCAATCAACAGCAGGTCCCGCTTCATTGCAGTACGTACGCACAACTCCTGCTTCCACCATCCATTGGTTGATGGCCATGTAGTCGTTAAACAATGCATCGGCGGTATCGCTAATGCCGGCTGCTTCTTGAAAACGCGTTGGTGCACCCATCACAATGCCACCCGAGAGTCGTGACGAACCGCCAACAACTCCTTCACTCTCTGCAATCAGAACGCGCTTTAATCCATGTTCCCAGGCACTGTTTGCAGCAGCCAAGCCGGCAATACCAGAGCCAATTACTACGACATCAACATCGTTCATATAACCCCCAAAACAATCTCTTATGGCGACGTTATGCCGCAAAGACCTGTACCAACGTGTCGTGGTAACTCACTCCGCCACCCCAATCGGTATGTGCATCGCTCGTGAGATCGTTCACATTGCCTGAATTCACAAGGCTTGCGTCCCACCAGCCGAAGGGAACAGCCACCACGCCTACAGGTAAACGAGTACTTATTTTGACGGGCAACAACATTTCACCGCGCTCATTCACCACACGCGCCGCTGCGCCATTGTCGAGCCCTCTCGCAGCAGCATCGCTTGCACACATTTCTACGTAAGGGCCCTCTTCGCGTGGGCCGTGCTGTGGCAAATGCGAATAGCTGGTATTCAAGAAACGTGTGTGCTGTTTTGGCGTCAGCATGACCAAAGGAAACTCGGCCGAACCCTTGCGCGACGATGACTGCACGTATGTAGGAATAGATGGAAGACCTCGAGATGCAAGATCTTTGCTCATCAACTGCGCTTTGCCCGATGCGGTACCAAATATGCCGTCGGAGAAAAGAACTTCATCAATGTTTGGTAATGGAACAAACCCATCACGCTGCAATCGTTCAATATCTAAACCATGCAGTGCAGAAGCAATGAGAGAATCGTCGCTTTCAAATAACTCAGGTTCGGTGTAACCCATTGCAGTTGCAAGACGACGGAAGAGCTCGGTGTTCGGTATGCACTCGCCCACGGGTGCAATTGCCGCTTCATTCCAACCTAAATACAAATGTCCCCATGCCGGCACCACATCGCGTTGTTCTATTTGCATTGCTGCCGGGAAAATGACGTCGGCATATTTTGCGGTATCGGTAAGAAACTGTTCACTCACCACGGTAAACAAATCTTCGCGCAACAAACCTTCGCGAGTCAGCGCACTGTTCGGACAAGTTAGAACAGGGTTGCCATTCCATACATAAAGCACTGTTACCGCTGGCGCCAATGAACTGTTTGTAAGTACTTGACCCAACTGCGTAAAAGGCAATGCCCGCCGTGTTTTTCCCTGTGCTAGGTGCTCGGAATCAAAAACGGAATCGTCAACGAAGTCGTTGAACCACGAGCCCATACTGCGCGATAGCCCGCCACCGCGATGCTTCCACGAACCCGTGAGCGTTGGCAAGCACGCCATGGTGCGAAACAACATTGCGCCATTTTCTCTGTGCTCAGCGCCAATCATGGTACGAATAAATGCGGGCTGTGCACTTGCGTATTCACAAGCAAATGTTTCGATGTCGTCAGCAGATACACCGCACTCTGCTGCTGCACGCTCGGGCGTCCATTCCACAACTTCTGCTGCGAGTTCCGCAAAACCTTCGGTGTGTTGCGCAACAAAGTCGTCGTCACATAATTCGTCGCGAATAATGACATGCATCATGGCAAGCATCAATGCAGTGTCGGTGCCGGGGAACGGTTGAATAAACCAATCGGCTTCGTCGGCAGTGATGGTACGAATGGGGTCAACTACCACAACTTTTGCACCCTTACTGCGCGCCTCTTCAATAAATGGCCACAGGTGCCTATTGGTGAGCCGAGTATTTGTTCCCCACAACACGATGTACGCGGCATCGACAATACGCATGGGGTTGGTGCTGCGCCCAGAACCAGTGGTTGCTGCGAAGCCATTCTTGGCAACGCTTCCGCACAGCGCGCCCGTGGTGACCGAAGACCCCATTCGTGCAAAGAGCCTCCGATCGAGTGACGACATCTGTAATAACCCTTGGTTCCCTGCCGACGACCATGGCAATACGGTTTCGCCTCCGTACTTGTTGATTGCCTCATGAGTCTTTTGCGCCACAAGCGCCAACGCTTCACTCCACGTTGCTTTGCGAAAGACACCTTCACCTTTTGCTCCATCGCGCACGAGCGGGGTTGTTATACGTTGCGGGCTGTAGACCCGCTCCACAAAATGGTTGACCTTGGGGCACAGTTCCCCTTGCGAATACGGATGGGCAGGGTTTCCGCGCATTTTGACCGCCACACCACCCTCTACCGTCACGTGCCAGCCACATGAATCGGGGCAGTCATGATGGCATGTGCCTAGTACAAGGGTTTCCTGTGTCACCTGCCTATCTTGGCACCTCGTTATGCTGAAGCGCAGATGATTTCTTTAATAGCAGCCCAGCGAGCAACGGGGGCCTGGAACTGGTTGCGCGACGAGGGGCTGCTCATTGTGGCCATTACCTCGGGGGCCTTCTTTTTCACTCGGGCCATTGGGCTGGTGTCGAACTACCAAGCCGATCGCCTGAAGCGGCAACGAGCCGAAGCCGACCCACTTGGCCATAACGCCATCGGTGCATACCAAGGGGCACTACTTGGTGCTGCCCGCTGGGGCGTCAACTTCACCATCGCCACTGTGGCCTTTGTATGGACCCTGTTGCTCCTCAACTTGCCAGCAGCAGCCGTGGTGCCATTGGTGTCCATTGTGGGTGCGGGTCTTGGTTTCGGTGCTCAGCAAATTGTCGGTGACGTACTCGCTGGCATCTTCATTATTTCCGAACGCCAATTTGGCGTGGGCGATGTGGTGCGCGTAGGGCCACTCGTACCCGTGGGCTGGATTGAAGGTCGCGTTGAGGAAGTTACTTTGCGCGTTACCAAAATTCGCACCTTTGACGGAGACCTCGTCACCATTGCCAACGGTGGCCTGCGCCAAACCGTCAACCTTTCACGCGACTGGGCTCGCGTGCTCATCAACATTCCTGTGTCACGCGAAGCCGACCTCGATGCCGCCATTGAAATGCTCAACCGCATTGGTCACGATATTTCTCAAGACCCCGAATGGGCACCGCTCATATTGGAGCAACCTGTGGTTTCAGGTGTAGAAGACATTGGCGCTGAAACAATTGAACTCCGTTTTGCCGGTCGCACGCTTCCTGCACAGCAATGGAAAGTAGCTCGCGAGATTCGTCATCGCATTGCTATTGAAGGTGCCCCATGAGACGCATTGGTCGCGCCACCATCGCCTCGGCAGTTGTCTTTGGGGCTTCTCTCACTACGTGGATTCTGCAACGCCCCAGCGACTCTCCCGCTCCCGCAAGCATTCCGTGGCCCGATGTGAGCTGGGTCATTGTTACTACCACCTCCACGCTGCCAAAAGAAACGACGAGCAAGCCCGAGCCCACCACCACTGAAGAAAAGCCCGCACCTACCACGATGGAAACAACGACATCGATAGACACGTCTTCAACTCTGCCTGAAACGCAAACTACCGCAGTAGCCGAAACCTCACCAGAGACTTCAACCACTGCGGTAGCAGCGAATTAGTTATTACTTATTCAATACGTAGTACTTATGCGCCGATCTTTGCAGCAATTGCCTTCGAGATGGTGACCAAGCTTGCTGGAAGTGCGGCGTAGCCCTTGATTTCAGCAACTTCTGGAGCACATGTATCGAGCACGTAGTTCACGTAGCTTTTCGCAATGGCGTTGTCTGCAGAGGTTCCATAGGCTGCGGTGTTAGCCATACCGTATGAAATTGCGGTGATGGGGTACGCGCCTGCAACTGTGTTGTCATAGTTGAAGGTAACAATGCCTGTTGTCGAGTCGACCGCAGCTGCACCAACTGCCAACGAAGCTCCTGCAGAACTACCGGCAATGAATTCGCCAGCACCATTTTTGATTTTTGCTGACACGATTGGCTTACCAGCAGTTTGACGCTCATTGATGAACGACACTTCTGCGTAACCGATTCCGCCATCTTTGCTCATCACGCCGTTAGCAACACCGTCGTTACCTTGGGCTGCAACGAATGAACCATCGGTAGGAACTGTTCCTGGGAAAGCACTGTCGAATGCATCGCTTGTTGCCTTCGTCCAAATGGTTGGTTGGGTCTTGTTCAAGTAGTTTGCAAAGTTGTTGGTGGTACCAGAGGTCTCTTTGCGCTTGTACACAGTGAT
>JAURNB010000010.1 GCA_030830415.1 Acidimicrobiales bacterium
CACCTTGAAGACATCATGGAGCGCGGCGACCCCATTACCGGTGTGCCCTCAGGCTTTAATGATCTCGACGATTTGTTGTCGGGCTTTCAACCCGGCACGCTCAACATTATTGGTGCGCGCCCCGCAATGGGTAAGAGTGCATTTGCGATGGGCATGGCCGTCAACGTGGCCACCATTACGCAAAAACCTGTTTTGTTTTTCTCTTTGGAAATGGGTCGCGCCGAATTATCACAACGTATTTTGTCGAGCGAAGCGCGCGTCGATAGTGCAAAGTTGCGCAGCGGCCGCTTGAACGACGAAGACTGGCGCCGCATTGGGCGTGCTATCGGGCGACTTTCTGTTCCGTTATATATCGACGACAACTCGTCGGTGACGGTCATGGAAATTCGCGCAAAGGCGCGACGCATTGCCTCACAGTACGACGGCATCGGCATGATCGTGATCGACTACTTGCAGCTCATGGGTGGCAACTCTGGTTCAGAAAACCGCCAACTTGAAGTGAGCGAAATCAGCCGTAACTTAAAAATTTTGGCGCGCGATTTCAAAATACCCGTTGTTGCACTCAGTCAGTTGAGCCGTGGTCTTGAACAACGCCAAGACAAGCGACCCACTCTGTCTGACTTGCGAGAGTCAGGCGCGTTAGAGCAAGACGCCGACGTCGTGATGTTCTTGTATCGCCCCGGTGTTTACGAAGATGATCCGCAACGTAAAGCCGATGCGTATCTCAATGTGGCTAAGCATCGTGCTGGCGCAATTGGCGATGTGCGTTTGGTATTTCAAGCGAACTACACCCGCTTTGAAAACTTCACAGCAAAAGGACAATGACACATGTTTCTTGGCGAAGATCTTTTGGCGTATCTCGTTCTTGCATTAGGTGGCGCACTTTGCGCCGGCAACATACTTGCCATGGTGAAACCACCACCACGCCCCAAGAGCGAAGAAGATCTTCCGCGTGCACCTATTGCGCGCACGGTCACCATGGCTGTTGTTGGTGGCATTGCCGCTGCATGGGCACTCGCCAGTTTGGTCAGCTAAAACACGTCATTAAAACGTACGTATAAATAGTAAAAGGGCGGGTGCCGAAGCACCCGCCCTTTTCTTTCTCGTCAGAGAAAGTAGTTCTTACTTAATGTTCCAGAGAGCCTTGAACTGATCGGCCTGGGTCTTTGGACCCTTCCAGTTCTGGAGGCCGCCACCGTCAAGAATTGCCTTAGCAGCTTCTGGTGTATCAACAATGAAGGTCTGAAGTGCAGCACCTGTGCGCTCTTCGGTGTATGTGTCACCCAAAGAGTCGAGCACCATTGCGTGAGCCATTACCCATGAGGCTTCAGCCTTAGGGTTTGAGGTCCATGCAGAGTGTGTTCCGTCAACTACTTCTTGCAAGTTTGGTGCTGAGAAGTCTCCACCAACAAGCTTCACATCGGTGATGCCAGCGGTCTTCAATGCAGCACTTACACCTGTTGGCAAGCCACCGAAAGCGAAGTGAACGTAGTTGGTCTCAGGATTTTCCTGGAGGTATGAAGCAACAGCCTGTGGAACTTTGCCACCGCCGAGGTCTTCAATGGTTACAGGAATCACGTCGAAGGTGCACTTTGCACAACCAGCAGCAAGGGCAGCCTTGAATGCTTCTTCTGCAGCTACAAGAACTGGGAAGTCGCGAATGTTGACCATTACTACTTTGGCTTCTGCATTGCTGTCTGCGATGACCCATGGAGCAAATGCCTTCATGGCCATTTCAACATAGGAAGCATCACCAACAGTGGTGAGAAGTCCTTCAATGCCGCCATCAACTGTTTGTGGCTTGTCGGTGGTGTAACCCGAAGTGAACTTCACGCCTTTTGCAATACCTGCATCGAACTGTGCTTGGTAAAGAGCAATGGGTGAACCCGAGATGGCGATGTAGTTTGCGCCCCAGTCGAGTGCCTGCTGGATACCAGGAGCTGGTTCAAAGCTCTTGACGTTGATGACCTTGAGTTCCCAGCCGAGGAGCTTGGCAATTACTGGCCAATCTTCGCCTACTTCTGGGCAGCTTGGGAGTTCACATGAAATCCAAGCAACTTTTTTACCGGTTGGAGGTGTTGCTGAAGCAGCAACGGTCAACGCGATATTTTCTGGAATAGTTACTGCCTGTGCAGCAGCTTCTTTCGCAGCAGCAACTTCGTCAACTGCAGGAGCTGCAGTGTCTTCGGTTACTACGGTGGTGTCTTCTGTTGCAACTGTGTCTTCTGTTACTGAAGAATCTGAATCACTACCGCAAGCGGCAGCGAACAGACCCAAAGCAAACACAGCAGCAGCAACCCGAACGGTTGATTTACGCAATGTATTCCCCTTTTAGTGGTGTATTGGAAGGTGCCGACTCAGATAGTCTGAGAACGACTGTTGAACCTTACTGAGGGAAATTGGATAAACCAAGAGATCTTTAGTAGAACTTCCTTTGGAAATCAGCATTTGAACACATACGCGGCTGATGTACGCTCTGAGACGTACGTCACATCATGGGGGAGAGACAACTACAGTGGCTACAACACTCCATATTCATTCACTTTCGAAGACATTTCCGGGCCAAGTTGCTTTGAATGATGTGGCACTCGACATTGAAGAGGGCGAAGTTCATGCCCTTGTTGGCCAGAACGGCTCGGGAAAGAGCACTCTCATTAAAATTTTGGCCGGTTTTCACCAGCCAGATGCCAATTTTGTGGTCACCATGCGCGGCCACGACTTCGCCATGGGAAGCGCTGTAGCTGCCCATGAAGCCGGCATTCGTTTTGTGCACCAAGACCTTGGCTTGGTTGAGGCCGTCAGCACTGTGGAAAACCTCGCCCTTGGGTTTGGGTACGACACGGGCTTTGGCAAACGCATCAACTGGGCCGCCGAAACCAAGCGGGCCAAACAGGCCCTTCTCGACCTGGGTTTCGACATCAACGTACGTGCCCCGGTTGCCACTCTTGGCGCCGCAGCCCGCACGGGTGTTGCCATTGCCCGTGCTTTGCAAGACTCAAAAGAAGGTATTTCCATTTTGGTGCTCGATGAACCGACGGCTTCGTTGCCCGGAGCCGACGTCGACACGTTGTTCGAGGCGGTTCGTCGCCTCACCAAGCGCGGCATCAGCGTTGTTTTCGTATCTCACCACTTAGAAGAGGTGTTCGACATCACCGACCGTGTCACAGTTTTGCGCGACGGCAAAGTAGTGGGCACCAAGGCCACCAAAGATCTCAACATGGACTCACTCATTGAAATGATTGTGGGTCGAGGAGTCACTTCCATTGCAGCCAACCGCACAGTTGACGCTTCACTGGCACCGCGTTTGCAGGTGCAGGGTCTTGTAGGAGCGGGCATTAATGGTGTGTCATTTTCTGTTCAGCCTGGCGAAGTACTGGGTGTTGTCGGCCTCACTGGTTCAGGTCGAGACACCATGGTGGGCACTTTGGCCGGTGCGTTAACGCGTCAAGGCGATGTTCTCATCGATGGTGCAGAACTCAAAGGTGGCGATCCACGTGAATCACTCACCAAAGGTTTGTCGTTTGTTCCCGTCGACCGTTTGCGCAATGGCATTCTCGCTCTCATGAGCGTGCGTACAAACATCACCATTAGCGATGTTGAACGCAATGCACATGGCATGCGCCTGAGCCATAAAGAAGAAAAAGCAGAAGCTGCAGAATGGGTAAAGAAACTTTCTGTTGTTACTGCCGGCACCGAAGTTCCCATTTCCACATTGTCTGGTGGAAACCAACAAAAAATCATGATGGCGCGCAGTTTTCGTTTAAATCCAAAAGTGTTGCTACTCGATGAACCAACACAAGGTGTTGACATTGGCGCTAAGGAAGAAATTCACACTTTTGTCGACCAAGCAGCTGCCGATGGAACAGCAGTTGTGGTGTGCTCCACCGATACTTCAGAACTTGCTCGCTTGTGTGACCGGGTTGTCGTGATGTATCGCGGGCAAATTACCAACACGCTCACACGAGCATCTGGCTTGTCTGCAGAAAAGATCGATCAATTGTTGCTTGCTGGATCCAGCATGGCAACAGCCTCGTAAACCGTTTTATTTATTCGTTTGTGAAAGGAATACCTGTGTCAACTACAGAAACAACCGCAAGTGCACCGCAGAAATCGATGCTGACTCGCTTAGGGATCGACCGGCTCAGTGCTTTGTATCTCGCCGGAGCTTTCATTGTCATCTTTGGCATCTGGAAGCCCGACACCTTTTTAAGTGTCGCGAGCTTCAAGCTCATCTTGGGTGAGAACGTTGCTATTGGTCTCTTGGCCTTGGCCTTCTTGGTGCCGCTTGCTACAAACTCTTTCGACTTGTCTATTGGTGCAATGACCTCACTGTCGTTGTGCATCACCACGTGGTTGTCTGACGATTTCCATCGCTCGTTCAACATGCCCGCAGGGCTCGCTGCATTGTGCGGAGTTGTGGTGTGCATGTTGTTCGGTGTGTTATCGGGTTTCATTGTGGTGAAACTCAAAGTGAACTCGTTTATTGCCACCTTGGGTCTTGGGCAAATTGTTACTGCAGTGTTGTTGAAAATTTCTGACAACCGTCAAATCACTTCTGTGTATTCCAAGTCGTATTTGAAATTTGGTAGCTACGAAGTGTTTGGCATTCCTGTTCTCTTCATCTATCTCATTATCATCGCCGCTATTTTGTGGTTTGTTCTTGAGCAGACACCAGTTGGTCGTTACCTCTTTGCAACCGGCGGCAACATTGAGGCTGCTCGACTTGCAGGTGTGCGCACCGACCGTATGGTGTGGGGCTCGCTCATTACCTCAGCAACCATTGCAGGCATTACCGGCGTCATCTTGTCGGTGAAAATTGGTTTCTTCTCTACCGCAACTGGCCCTGGTTACTTGTTCCCAGCAATTGCTGCAGTGTTCTTCGGTGCATCACAGTTATCGCGACGCCCGAACGTATGGGGCACACTATTGGCCTTGTACGCACTCGCACTCGGTATTAAGGGCTTGCAACTCGTTGTGGGTTCTGGTTCATTCTGGGTAGAGCCACTCTTCCAAGGAACAACACTCATCATCGCTGTGTCACTTGCTAGCCAGCAAGCAGTTGCTCGTATTAAGAAGAAAAAGAAAACTGCTTAATGGCTGGTAATTACGACGACGTCAGCGTCTTCGAGCTTTCTGCCGAGCGCGAACAAGTTCTGGTAGAAAAACAAACCGAGTGCTGTCTCATGTGGACCACATCAACAGGTGACCCTGTGGGTGTGTACATGAACTATTTTTTCCACGACGGAAGTTTTTGGCTCACTGCTACTGAACAGCGCAAGCGCATTAAGGCGTATCGCAAACGTCCGCGTGGATGCATTGCCATTACAAGCCGCGGAACCGATATTGGTATCAGC
>JAURNB010000074.1 GCA_030830415.1 Acidimicrobiales bacterium
CTCCACCGTGAAGTGGGCCATAGAGCGCCGACGCAGCACCAGCAGCGGCTGAGTATGGGTCGGCATTTGATGAAGCAATGACACGCATTGCGGTGGTGCCACAGTTCTGCTCGTGGTCAGCGTGCAATATAAAGAGAAGGTCCATTGCGCGTGCGAGAACTGGGTCAACCTTGTAGTCGTCACCCACCTTGAACATCATGTTCAAGAAGTTGGCGCCGTAGCTCAGCGAGTTATCGGGGTAAACAAAGGGGAGACCCATGCTGAAGCGGTATGCCATGGCTGCCAATGTGGGCACTTTGGCAATGAGTCGCAGCGTTTGACGGTCGAGAGCTTGTTTGTTGAAGATGTCTTTGGCATCGTCGTAGAACGTGCCAAGAGCTGCAAGAGATGAAACGAACATGCCCATGGGGTGCGCATCGTGGTGGAAACCATCAACGAAACGCTTGCGCATGTTCTCGTGAATGAACGTGTGATGCGTGACATCAAAGGTCCACTTGTCGAGTTCGGCTGTTGTGGGGAGTTCGCCATTCAATAAGAGGTAGGCAACTTCAAGGAAGTTGCTCTTTTCTGCAAGTTGTTCAATGGGGTATCCGCGGTAACGCAAAATGCCTGCGTCGCCATCGAGGTAGGTGATCGACGATGAGCACGAAGCGGTGCTGAGAAACGCCGGATCGTACATGCGTAGATCTGGGTCAAGCTCGCGTAGAGCTGACGAGTTGATTACTCCGTCTGTGATTGCAACTGTGACTTTTTTTCCAGTGCGATCGTCGATGAGCGTGATGGTATCGGCCATCTGTGAACTCCTTCAGTTAGGTATTGGGGGCTTCCTCCCCGTGGGAAAGAATAGAGCACAATGCCCCTTGGCTCACAATGGGAGTGCCTTGTGTTGGGGTTTACAAGGGGGTGTTGTCGTGTTTGCGGGCCTGGAGGCGCTCGCGCTTGTGCTCAAGGGCTCGTAAAGCCGATGCAATTTCTCGTCGTGTGTCGGCAGGCTCAATGACCCCGTCAACAAGCCCACGCTCGGCTGCGATGTAGGGGTTGAGGAGGCGTTCTGAGTAATCGGCTTCGAAAGCAGCGCGCTCTTCTGGCGTTGCTCGGCGTTGCAAAATGGCAGCAGCTTGACCCGCGCCCATCACTGCTAGTTCCGCCCATGGCCATGCAAGACACACGTCGTTACCCATGTTCTTTGAGTCCATCACGATGTAAGCGCCGCCGTATGACTTGCGCAAAATGATGCAGATACGTGGCACCGAAGCGCGAGCGTAGGCAAACACCAGTTGCGCACCGTGACGAATCATGCCGCGCCACTCCAGGTCTTTTCCAGGGTAGAAGCCCGGCGTGTCGACCAAGGTAATGAGGGGAATGTTGAAGGCGTCGCAGAACGCAACAAACCGAGCGGCCTTTTGAGATGCGGGAATGTCGAGTGTGCCGGCAAGCACGATGGGCTGGTTGGCAACAATGCCCACCACGCGACCGTCGATGCGGGCAAAGGTGGTGACAGCGTTTGCTGCCCAGCGGGCACGCAGTTCAAAGTATTCGCCATCGTCAACGAGGGCAGAAATGACCTTGCGCACATCGTATGAACCAGTTGATGTGGCAGGAATAAAGTCGCCTGCTTCGGGTGTTTGGCGGTCAAATGGGTCGTCGGTTTCGACCATTTCAGGAAGTTCATCAACGCTGTTGGGGAGGTAACTCAGTATTTGCTCTACTGCCAAATGTGCTGCTTCAACATTGGGAACAACAAGTGAGGCAACGCCACTTGCACGAGCATGAATTGTTGCTCCGCCAAGTTCCTCGTTGCTCACGGTTTCGCCAGTGAATTCCGCAACCATGGTTGGTCCTGAAACAAATGCGTAGGCATCTTCGGTCATCACCACAAAGTCGGCGAGCCCAATGAGCAGTGCCGGCCCCGATACAGCTGGGCCAGTGACAACGTGAATAGTGGGAACAATTCCTGAGCAACGAGCAAGAGCACGTGCTGCTGAACCCCAACCATGGAGTGCAGCAATGCCTTCAACAATGTCGGCACCAGAAGAGCCAAGGCTCATGACGAGCGGGTAGCGCTTGTCGCACGCAATGGTTGCTGCTGTTTCGATGACTAAACAAGCATCGGCAGACAATGCGCCTCGACGCACTTCTTCTTCAATATTGATCCAGACCACGCGACGAGGAGCATCGGGGTTGAAAGTATTGAGAACGCGAATATCGGCGTGTGCGGCTCCGCGTATCGACTTAACGAGGTCGATGGAAGGTGCAAATTCGTTCGCAAGTGTCATGACAAGGTCAACACTAGGCGCGCGGCTCGGTGTTTCTTGCAAGCGGGAATGCTCCCTTGCCAACATAAACACCAGGTTGGCGTGTGCCGTATTTCTCAATGACCAATTGTGCTTCTGCAAGTGTGGCGCGTGTGGCGCGGTTGGGTTGTGGGCGCCGACGTTGGGCCCAGCCCACTACGCGACGTGGAAGCTCGGGCACAGCAATGCGCACGAAGTCACCTTTCAACCAACCAGGAATTGCACTAGCGGGCACAATGGCTGCACCGAATCCTTCAAATGCGAGTGATGCAAGAAGTCGCACACCGTCGATTTCTGCTTGAGCCTGCAGCGCTACACCTTTGTTCGCCGCTGCACGGTCGACAATGCGGCGAAAGGCAGTGCTGCGCGGTGGAAGCAACAACGGGTGGGTAGCAAGTTCTGTGAGCGAGATGGTGTCGTACGAGGCAAGTGCGTGCTTGGAGTGGGCGAGGAGCAACATGTCTTCAGCAAAGAGCGGTTGTGTGATGAGCTCAGGGTCCTCTACTGGCAAGTGAACAATGGCTGCGTCGATGGTGCCATTGGCGAGGCGAGGCAAGAGCGACGATGTGCTGCCCTCGTGCACAATGGTGCGAATGCCAGGATGTGAGTGCGAGAGCGAGGTGAGCAGGCGCGGCATGAACCAGCGGGCCGTGGTGCCAAGTACTCCGAGGCGGGTTTCGCCCGTTATTGCCTCATCGCGGGCCTTGATGTCGGAGGTGATGTCGTCCATCTCGTGCACGATGCGTCGGGCGCGCTCGGCAACAGCGAGACCCTCATCGGTGAGTTGGCCGCTATGGCGGTCGATGAGGGTGGTACCTAAGTCCTTTTCCAGCCGGGAAATATGGGCAGAAACGTTGGATTGAACCGTTCCGAGCGATTTTGCGGCCGCGGAAAACGAGCCGTGGTCGGCAATGGCGAGAAGGCTGGTGAGTTGGCGAAGTTCCATCACAAAAAAAGATACCAAGTATCTTGCCGTTCGCCTTGAGTAATACCTGGAAATGAGGCAAGATATATCCAACAAGCGAATCGGACTTCCCCCAAGACCGATTCGTAGAGAACCCAACGATGGTCCCCCACCATCGGGTTCATCGGTTGAGAGGCCTCACGTCCCCCACGTGAGGCCTCTCCCATATACCGGGAGAGGTTCTACTTCTTGGCGAGGTTCTGTCGCACGATGTTGAGTGCGGAACCTGCTTTAAACCATTCCACTTGCTCGGGGCTAAAGGTGTGCTTTGCCTCGAAGTCAACAGTGGAACCATCGGCCTTTGTGATGCGACATGTGATGGGCTTGTCGGGAACTGGTGGAAGACCCATCACGCTGATGCGATCGTCTTCGCCGATGAGGTCGTACGTTGCAGGGTCAGAGAATGTGAGTGGAACAAGACCTTGCTTCTTCAAGTTTGTTTCGTGAATGCGAGCAAACGAGCGAGCGAAGATAACAACACCACCACGGAAGCGTGGTTCCATTGCAGCATGTTCGCGTGATGAACCTTCACCGTAGTTTTGATCGCCAATTGCACACCATGAAATACCAGCTTGCGAATAACGCTTTGCAATTTCTGGATAGAGGCGAGTGCCACCATCGGTGATGTCTTTGCCTTCGCCAGTTGCGCCGTTGAATGCGTTGATAGCACCAATGAACAAGTTGCCAGAGATGTTCTCTAAGTGACCACGATAGGTGAGCCATTTTCCTGCTGCAGAAATGTGGTCGGTGGTGCACTTGCCTTTTGCTTTCATGAGCACAGGAAGATCGATGTAGTCAGAACCATCCCACGCAGTAAATGGTTCGAGCAATTGCAAACGATCGGAAGTTGGGCTCACTGCAACAGTGATTTTGCTGCCGTCTGCTGGTGGTTGTGTGAAGGTGTCAACACCTGGGTCATAACCATTTGCAGGAAGCACTTCACCAACAGGAGCAGAGAGCAATACTTCGGTGCCGTCTGGTGCAGTGATGGTGTCGACGGTTGGGTCGAAGTCGAGGCGACCTGCCAATGCAATAGCAATAACGGTGTCGGGGCTGGTAACGAACGACAAGGTGTTTGCTGAACCATCGTTGCGCTTCGGGAAGTTGCGGTTGAATGAGTTCACAATGCTGTTGGGTTTTGCCGTCACATCGGCGTGACGTTCCCACTGACCAATACAAGGGCCACAAGCGTTGGCAAGAACAGTTGCACCAATTGCTTCGAGGTCGGCCATGAGGCCGTCGCGTTCAATAGTGGCGCGAATTTGTTCTGACCCCGGTGAGATGAGCAACTCTGTTTTAGCGCGCAACCCGCGTGCTGCTGCTTGGCGTGCAACCGATGCTGCGCGTGTGATGTCTTCGTATGAAGAGTTGGTGCAGCTACCAATGAGTGCTGCAGAAACTTCAAGTGGCCAGCTGTTCTCACGAGCAGCATCGCCAACGCCGGCACCAACTTTGTGCGCACGGTCTGGTGAGTGAGGGCCGTTAATGAGTGGCTTCAATGAGTTGAGATCAATTTCAATGAGCTGGTCGTATTGCGCGCCATCGTCGGGGCGAAGTTCGCTTGCAACTTTGTCGGCAGCAGCAGCAATGTCGGCGCGGCCTGTTGCTTGCAAATACTTTGCCATGTGTTGGTCGTAAGAAAACACTGAACACGTTGCACCAATTTCTGCACCCATGTTGCAAATAGTTGCTTTGCCCGTTGCGGAAATGGAGTCGGCTCCGTCGCCGAAGTATTCAACAATTGCACCTGTTCCACCTTCAACGGTGAGTACGCGAGCAACTTCCAAAATGACGTCTTTCGGACTCGACCAGCCTGAAAGCGTGCCGGTGAGCTTGATGCCAATGACTTTTGGCCAGCGCACGTTGAATGGAAAGCCGGTCATGACGTCAACGGCGTCGGCGCCGCCAACACCAATTGCCACCATGCCCAAACCACCAGCGTTTGGTGTGTGGCTGTCGGTACCAATCATCATTCCGCCAGGGAATGCGTAGTGCTCAAGAACAACTTGGTGAATAATGCCGCTGCCTGGGCCCCAAAAACCAATGCCGAACTTTGCAGAAACAGAACGCAAGAAGTCGTACACCTCTTTGTTGGTATCGATGGCAACACCCATGTCGATGCGTGCACCGGTCTTGGCCATAATGAGGTGATCGCAGTGCACGGTTGATGGCACCAATGTTTCGGGAAGACCAGCGGTCATGAACTGCAGGAGCGCCATTTGGGCTGTTGCGTCTTGCATGGCAACACGGTCGGGACGGAAGTCGGCATAGCTGCGGCCGCGTTCCATTTCCTGATTTGCTGGGTCGGCAAGGTGGTTGATGAGAATTTTCTCGGTGAGCGACAATGGGCGACCGAGGCGCTTGCGGCCAAGGGCTGCGCGCTCCACAAGGGTGCCATAGACGGCGTTCACGAGTGAGATGGGGGTTCCTGCTGACACGGCCATTGGGGGCTCTTTTCTCTCGAGCAAGCCGGGTTGCCCACGGAACTTGCAAATGTGTGCTGTGTAGACAACTCTAATACAAGTGAGGACCATTCGCTATCAGCAGATTGCCGAGAACCTGCGCGAGCGTCTCGTCGCGGGCAATTTCGTCGCTGGTCGGATGTTGCCGAGCGAGTCGGAGTTATCTGCTGAGTTTTCTGCTAGCCGAGTCACGGTGCGTCGTGCACTCGAAGTGCTGCGCGATGAAGGCCTCGTGAGTGCTCGACAAGGTTTCGGATGGTTTGTTCCTGGCGACACGGTGCGTCAGCCGTTGGGAAAATTGGCAACCATCGAAGAACAAATGCGGGCGAGTGGAGTGACTTCGCAGCGACGCATTGTGGAGTTTGGTTTTGAATCGGCGCCGAAGAAAATTGCCGATGTGTTGGGAACAACCCAAGTGCTGCGCGTTCTGCGCGTGAACCTTGCCGATGGCGAGCCCTTTGCCATTGTGACGGTGTGGTGTTCTGCAGAAGTGGGCCAGCATTTGTCGCGTCGCGATGTTGAGCAGTCGCCATTTTATGAACTGCTCGATGTTCCACTCAGTGGAGCAACGCAAACCATTGGGGCCGATGCAGCAACTCCAGACGATGCAACGATGTTGCACATTCCTGTTGGTTCACCTGTCTTGCGTTGTGAGCGGGTCACGTCCGATACCACTGGTCGCCCAGTGTTGGTATCGCATCACGTGTTTCCCGCTCACCGCACAGAGTTTGTAGTTGACTTGCCGTACACCGAGCCATCTATTGCGCCCAGTGGTTTACGGCTCGTTGACTAACTGCGAATTACCACTTATCCCAGTGCAAAATGCCATCGAGTGGCAAACGCTTCGCAACTTTGAAGTCGGTTCCGATGGTGTACGCAATGGGGAAGAGCCCGGCTTGAGTGACTTTGTCGAACGGAATGCCGAGTACTTCAGCGGCACGCTTTTCGCCTTCGCCGATGAGGTGAATGGTGGTCCAAGCTGAACCAATGCCGCGCTCACGAGCCGCAAGCATGAATGACCACACTGCAGGAAGGAGTGAGCCCCATGCCGATGCGCCTTGCATCACCGATGCGTTGTCGAGACGACCAGTGATGCACGGAACGAGCATGAGTGGAACGCGATGAAAGTTTTCGGTGAGGTATGTTGCCGATTCGGTGATTTTTTCTTTTTGTGCAGAGCGTGGGTCGTCGTCTGCATAGCCGGCGCTCGTTGGATTTTTTGCGTAAATAGAAAAGTTCTCTTTGTAAATGTCGGCAAGAGCTTTTTTCTTGGCGGCATCTTCAACAACAATCCACTGCCAGCCTTGGCTGTTTGAGCCAGTTGGGGCTTGAAGGGCAATTTGCAGGCACTCTTCCACGACGGATCGGGCAACAGGCTTGTCGAAATCTAGGCGCTTGCGCACGCTGCGGGTGGTGGTGAGTACTTCGTCGGCGGTGAGGTTCAATTTCATCTCTTCAGTGTGTCATGTGAGGCACGGGAGTGCGAGACTGAAACGATGAGCAGCGAAAAGAGAGTCACTATTTCTGTTAATGGCGGCATTGCAGATGTGCGCATGAACCGCCCCGATAAGCGAAATGCGCTCGATGGCGCGATGTTTGCGGGTCTGGCTGAAGCCGGAGACGAATTGAAAGCACGCAAAGACGTGCGCGTGGTGGTGTTATCGGGTGAAGGTTCGTCGTTTTGCGCGGGCCTCGATTTCGGTTCGTTTCAGCAAATGGCAGGTGGGGTAAGTGACGCTCCTCGTGAACCACGTGCATCAGATATGCAAGAGGGTCGCATCACGCACCTGGGTCAGCAAGCTGCATGGGCATGGC
>JAURNB010000075.1 GCA_030830415.1 Acidimicrobiales bacterium
AAGGTGAAGGTGTTGCCACTCAAGTTCTCGTGAAATTGGGAGCCGACCTCGGACGCGTGCGTCAGCAAGTTATTCAATTGCTCTCTGGCTACCAGGGACCTGCCGGTAAGAGCGAGCAAGCACCAGCAAGTTCTGGTGGTGGTGAAAAAGGTGAACAAGGAGAAAAAGGCGGAAGCCAAATTCTTGATCAGTTTGGTCGCAACCTCACACAGTTGGCAAAAGACAACAAGCTTGATCCGGTAATTGGTCGTCAACGCGAGATGGAACGCGTGATGCAAATTCTTTCGCGCCGCACTAAGAACAACCCTGTGCTCATTGGTGAGCCTGGTGTTGGTAAGACCGCAATCATTGAAGGCCTCGCTCAGAAAATTGTGAGCAACGACATTCCTGAAACTTTGAAGAACAAGCAGCTCTACACACTCGACCTTGGTGCACTTGTTGCAGGTAGCCGATACCGCGGTGACTTTGAAGAGCGTCTGAAAAAAGTTTTGAAAGAAATCAAAACACGTGGCGACATTATTTTGTTCATCGACGAAATTCACACACTTGTTGGTGCAGGCGCAGCAGAAGGCGCAATCGATGCTGCTTCTATCTTGAAGCCAATGCTTGCTCGTGGTGAACTCCAAACCATTGGTGCCACCACAACCGAAGAATACCGCAAGCATTTCGAGAAAGATGCCGCGCTTGAGCGTCGCTTTCAGCCAGTAAAGGTTGAAGAGCCATCTGTTGCGCACACCATTGAAATTTTGAAGGGCATCCGCGACAAGTACGAAACGCATCACCGCGTCACCATCACCGACCAAGCGCTCGTTGCTGCAGCAAACCTTGCCGATCGTTACATTGCCGATCGTTTCCTTCCCGACAAAGCAATCGACCTTATTGACGAAGCTGGTAGCCGCTTGCGTATTAAGCGCATGCAAACACCACCCGATCTCAAAGAGCTCGAGAACAAAATTGCTGAAGTGCAAGAATCAAAGCGCAAAGCAGTTGAAGAACAACGCTTTGAAGAAGCAGGCCGCTTGCGCGACCAAGAGCGTTCACTACTTGAAGAGCGCGCACTCAAAGAAGCCGACATTAAGGCGTCTGGCGTTGATCTTTTCGATGAAGTCAACGAAGAAGCTATTGCTGAGGTTTTGAGCCTCTGGACAGGTATTCCGGTGTACAAACTCACCGAAGCAGAAACTGCCAAGTTGCTCAACATGGAAGCCGAACTTCACAAGCGCATCATTGGTCAAGAAAATGCAATTCGCGCCGTCAGCCAAAGCATTCGTCGTACACGCGCTGGATTGAAAGATCCTAAGCGTCCAAGTGGCTCGTTCATTTTCCTCGGACCAACTGGTGTAGGTAAAACTGAACTCGCAAAGACACTCACCGAATTCTTGTTCGGCGACGACAGTGCACTCATTGCTCTCGACATGTCGGAGTACATGGAAAAGCACACCGTGAGCCGTCTTGTTGGTTCACCTCCTGGGTACGTGGGCTACGAAGAAGGCGGCCAACTCACCGAAGCTGTGCGTCGCAAACCATTTAGTGTTGTGCTCTTCGACGAAATTGAAAAAGCACACCCCGACGTGTTCAACACTCTCTTGCAAATTCTCGAAGAGGGTCGTCTCACCGACAGCCAAGGCCGTTCGGTTGACTTCCGCAACACAGTGCTCATCATGACCTCAAACTTGGGAACACAAGACTTGCGCAAGGGAGCCGTTGGCTTCACCACAAGTGACGAAGCTGTTTCATATGAGCGCATGAAGGAAAAGGTCAACGAAGCGTTGAAGCAACACTTCCGCCCAGAGTTCCTCAACCGCATCGATGAAGTCATTGTCTTCCATGAATTGGCCAAAGATGAAGTGATGCAAATGGTTGACCTCATGATCAAGCGCCTGACCGGGCAACTCGAAAGCCAAGGCCTCGGCATTGAACTCAAGTTGTCTGCAAAAGAACTGTTGGCAGAACGCGGTTACGACCCACAACTTGGTGCTCGTCCATTGCGTCGTGCCATACAGCGACTCATTGAAGATCCTCTATCAGAGAAGATCTTGTACAAAGAGTTCGCTGCTGGCGTCATCATTGTGGTCGACACAGAAGACGACCCCGACAAGCCAGGCGAGAAGCGCATGACCTTTACTGCTGTAGAAGGTTTTGAACCTCCTGTAGCTGTAGAACTTGCGGGCGCAGGCGACTCCGGCACCGCACTTCCTGAGTGAAAATAACTACGTCAACAGCTCAGCGTTTCATTGCGCTGTGTTGTGCAGTAGTTCTTCTTGCTTCATGTCGTGTCGACACACAAGTGTCGATGGTGGTCAACCCCGATGGCAGTGGAAACGTCACTGTCACCATCGATGTTGATAAGGAAATTGTTCAACGCTCTCCCGACATTGCCGAGAATCTCGACTTCAGCGACTTAAAGAAAAATGGTTGGAAGCTCACCGAGCCAGTTGACACAGCTTCTGGTGGCAAACAGTTAGTTCTCGTTCGCGACTTCGCCAATGAATCGGAAGCCACTACAGTGCTTGCCCAACTCAATGGCAACCGTGGACCCTTCCGTGAAGTCATTTTGCGTCGTGGCGGAAAAGCCCGCGACTCATCGTGGAACTTGTCGGGCCGACTAGAAGTAACTGGTGGGCTGCAAGCCTTTGCCGACGACCAACTCATCGCGGCTCTTGGCGCTACCCCATATGAAAGCACCGTCAAGTCGCAAAATCTCGACCTTGGTAAGGCGCTCACTATTGAGTTCGTTGCATCCCTGCCCGGGGAATTGAAATCGTCCACTGCTATTCCCGAGAATGGCAAGCTCTCCTGGCGCGTGGCTACCGATGGCACCCCAGTCGACCTCGCCACCAGCACTGAAAACGTCGACGTGGTCGGAACCCTGGGTGGCATCGCCTCCAAAATCGGCCTCGTCCTCCTCATTGCATGGCTTGGCCTCATGGCGGTACTCGGCGCACTCCTCTATAAACGGCAATACGACCGGCAGCGCAAGCGCACCTCGCGCTCGCGCAATTAACACCCATCGCCTAACTTGTCGGCATGGCAAAACTTCGACTCGTCTATCGCTGCACCGAATGTGCTGGCTCTCACCCCAAATGGTCGGGCCGATGCATTACCTGTGGCGCATGGAACTCTCTTGTTGAAGACGTAGAAGGCCCCGAAGAACCACTCGTATCACTCG
>JAURNB010000076.1 GCA_030830415.1 Acidimicrobiales bacterium
GTGAAAACCGGAACCGAGGGTGGCGACAACTTCATCATTGGCGGTTACTACGACGATGTATTTGTGCGCACTGCCAACGGTTGGCGCATTCAGCATCGCATCATGCAACCCACCTGGCGTTCAGATAACGCAAACGTTGTAAAGAAGTAAAAACGTGCCAAGCCAAAGCCTTGCGGGTAAATCTGCCCTCGTCACTGGTGCTACTTCAGGAATAGGCGAAGCTACTGCATATGCACTGGCCGATGCCGGCGCTCAAGTACTTGTTGTAGGTCGCCGACGTGAACTTGGAGAGCAGGTAGTGAGCAATATTCACAATGCTGGAGGCTCTGCATCTTTTTACGCCGCCGACATGCATTCCTCTGTTGACATCAACTCGATGGTGGAAACTGCGGTATCTCTTTTTGGCAAGCTCGACATTGCTTTTAACAACGCTGGCATTTTTGATCGCATGAATGACTTTCATACATACAGCGACGATTCATGGGACGACATGCTCGCTGTCAACCTCACCGGTGTTTTTCGCTGTATGCGCACTGAACTTGCTGCAATGCTCACATCTGGTGGCGGGGTCATTATTAATAACGCATCAACAGTGAGCCACCGCGGAAGCCACCGTGCAGGCCCGGCCTACGTTGCTGCCAAACACTGGGTCTTGGGCCTCACAAAGCAAGCAGCAATTCAATACGTGCAGCACAACATTCGCGTCAATGCTGTGTCGCCTGGCCCCACCGAAACACCTGTTGCGGCACCGCTTGTTTCGCAAGGCCCCGCAGCCGTTGCAGCCGCCCTCTCGCAACTCAACCCAACGGGGAAATTCATTAGCCCCAACGCAATAGCGCAAGCCGTTGTGTACCTCGCTTCCGACGCTGCTTCCATGGTGAATGGCTCTGAAATAGTGCTTGATGGTGGGCAACTCGCGCTCCTCTGACCATTTCCCTTCCCATGAATTCAGCGTACGATGTGGGCAGCAACTACTTGCCGAGGAGACACAATGGCTGAAGTGAAGGCAACACCAACAATTGTGCACGGAGCAGCGCCCGTTGAGCCGCTCCCCATCACCCCAGAGCGCTACCTCTCACCTACTTACATGCAGCGCGAAGCCGACAACTTGTGGCCCCGCATGTGGCTCTTTGCATGTTTGGAAAGAGACGTTGCAAACGTTGGTGACTTTTCTGTTTTCAACCTTGGTCGTGAGTCCATCATCATCTCGCGCACACAGGAAGGCAACATTGCCGCTTTCTACAACGCATGCCAACATCGCGGTGCAAAAGTAGCCACCGAAGATCGTGGTTGTGTCGCAAAATTTGTTTGCCCGTACCACGGCTGGTCGTATCGCCTCGATGGAAAACTTGTTGTTGTTCCCGACAACAACCGCTTCTGTGGTGGAGTCGACCGCAACGAGCGCTCTATGCAACAAGTACAAGTAGACACTTTTGCTGGACTTGTTTGGATCTGCATGGACAACAACGCAGCACCACTGCGCGAATACCTTGGCATGGTGGGCGACCGTATCGCACCGTTCCACATGGAAAACATGACTCTTGTCGGCGACCAAACAGTACGACTCGACTGCAACTGGAAAGCTGTCTACGACAACTTTGGCGAGTTGTACCACGTAGAGCACATTCACCCGCAACACGCCATGTTGTTCGATTGCCCAACTGCACAAGTTGAACTTTTTGAAAATGGCCATACAGGTGTAAACATCATTGGCCACACCGTGAACTCGCGCTTGCCGATTCCTGAAGAACCAAACTTCTATCAAAAGGTGCAACTCGAAAAATACGGTGTTGACCCCGCTCTGTACAACGGGCGCAACCTCGATATTCGTCTCGATATTCAAAAGATCCGCCGCCAAAAAGGCCCAGAACTTGGTTTCGATTACAGCGAACTCTCCGACGAGCGCTTGTCCGATATTGAGCAGTACAACTTGTTCCCCAACATGATGATTACTGCCCAACCCGAATCGGCGTTGGTGATGCGGGCCCGTCCTCACCCCACCGACCCCAATAAATGCTTCTGGGATAAGTACACCTTCAAACTGGTGCCGAACCCTGAAGTTGCTGCTCGTGCAGGTGTTGAATTTCGCCCGTCGAACCCGAAAGATCTTTTGCCCATTCCGCGCCCAACGCACGACGAGTTTGAACAAGACGACGTCATTGCTGGTCGCAAAACAATGGACATCACAGTCGACCAAGACGTGCATCTCATTCGCGACATTCAAGCCGGCATGCACTCTCGCGGTTTCACAAGCCAAATCCTTAGTGAAGAAGAAGCACGTATTCAGCACTATCACGATTGGCTCGACTACTTCATGGGCGAACGGTCGTAATGACTACTGCACCAACATGGCTTGGCCCCATTCGCCAAACAGCCTTTGTTGTTCCCGATATTGAAAAAGCAGCTCGTGAGTGGGCCCACACGCAAGGTGTTGGCCCGTGGTTTTTATATCACGTTGAAGTAGAGAACACTTTGTATCGCGGCGAAAGGGTAACGATGCGTGCCCGTATGGGCCTTGCCCACACTGGTGGTCAGCAAATTGAACTCATCCAGCCTGATTTATCTTTGCCTTCCATTTACCGCGAGTTTCTTGAGGCAGGTAGAACTGGCGTGCACCACGTGTGTTACTGGGCAAACATCGAGCGCTCTCGACAACACTTTGCTGACCTTGGTGCTGAGGTGGTTCAACACGGGACCACCGCAACGGGAAATGAATTTCTGTACCTCAGTGGCAACTGCGGGCTTCCCTATTTGGAATTTGTCGACCCCAACGAGTCGATGGCTGCGTTCTTTACGAAAATTGCTGAAGCCGCAGCACACTGGGATGGCGTAGAGGCCATCGCCGCATATTAGTTTCAGCTCTTTACGACGCTGCTTTTTGCAAGATCTCGAGCACCTGCTGTGCACGCCCGGCATGAATGGTTTCTTCGCGACCGTTTAAACGCAAAAGCCGTTCTACTTCTTCATCGGGCTCATGATCGGCCCAGTTTTGGTATCCAGCATCGCCGTTGATTTCACCTTGCACAATTCCAGCAAAGAGGTCGGCGGTCACAACATCGGGAAGCGGAATAGACAGCACTTCTTCTTCAGCTGCTGTTGCTTCCCATTCACTACCTAATTTCAATGAAATGGCTCGAGCTAAACGGCGTGCATGGCCGCGCTCTTCAACAGCATTCTTACGAAGCAGTTCAGCAGCTTCTGCATTATTCACTCGCTCAGCAAGCAAGTTGTAAAAAACTTCACCACTCACTTCAAGTTGATACACCACTTTCATGGCAGCAACATCGAGATATTCCTTGCCTGCAAGTGATGCGCTAGCGGTGTAAAAGTTCACTTCTGTTGTCATTGCAATATCTTAGAGAAAAAACATGTGCCTAGATACACAAAGACCCGGGTCTCTACAGAGATCCGGGCTCAGTGCTTGACCAATGCGCAATGCATTAGTCGATATGGAAAGCGAACGTCAGAGTGGACGGACGTTGTGTGCTTCGACACCCTTTTGGCCTTGGCCAAGTTCGAAATCGACCTGCTGGCCGGTTACGAGTGAGCGACGGCCTGTGCCTTCGATGTTGGAGAAGTGCACGAATACATCGTCTCCGTCTTCACGGGAGATGAAACCAAATCCCTTTTCGTCATTAAAAAATTTCACGGTACCTGTTGGCATAACTTCTCTATTTCCTTATCGCTGTGATGTGGGCTACCTGCGGCACCCCACCTGTTGTAACGAGGTAAGGGTATGAGCAGAATTCGCTTCTTGCTCCTTTTTCCTCACTTCTCAAGAAATATTCACGAAACTTTAAGTACTTCATTTTGCGACTCGTCGGGCGCTGAATTCCGTACCCCATAAGCATTTCACGTGGGCTGGCGTGCGCTCATAGTGGTCATGGTTTTGGTTGTTTCAAAAACCACTCGTGTAATTCTAAAAATCCTTCGTCGAGAGTCACCGCAGGTGACCATTTGAGGTCTTCTCGGGCAGGCCGAGGATCGAACCAATGTGCGGTGCCCAGCTGTTCAGCCACAAACCTGGTGAGCGGTGGTTCACCTTTTCCTATACGTGGCCAAATGCGCTCTATGAGCGAGCCCACCACGAGCGCAATAGACAAAGGCACCTTCTTTGGGTGAAAGGGAACGCCTGCTGCATCACAAATTTTTTGCATTAGCTCCCGCACCGTACGCGGTTCACCATTCGCAATGACGTACGCATTCCCCGCACATGGTGCACCTACTTGCACAGCATCGACGGCAGCAACCAATGCACTCACTGCATTTGAGATGTACGTGGAATCGATGAGTGCATCGCCACTCCCCACCATTGCTAACCGATTCGCTTCTGCACGTTGCACGATGCGACCAACAAGTTGAGTATCGCCAGGGCCCCACACCAAGTGTGGACGAATAGCTACGACGGCACATGAATTGTTGTTCGCATTGAGAGCTTCAATTTCTGCAATGGCTTTGCTCTCGGCATAAAAAGCACGCTTGTGCCCGGTGACTGCAGGAGTTGCAACTGCGCCGACAAGCGAATGCCCTACATGTGCAACAGAGGGAGTAGACACATGCACAATGCGAGAAATACCATGGCTGCGAGCCGCCGACAAAACATTCTGTGTGCCAACAACATTGGTGTTGTAAAACTCGTTCCAAGTTCCCAAGATGCCCACACGCGCTGCTCCATGCACCACCACATCGCAACCGGTCATTGCTTTTGTAACGGCATCGAGGCTAGAGATATCGCCCAACTCCTGACGCACATGCACTTCCGGTGGAAAATGTGCTGCACGACGCTGCATACACACCACTTCATCACCTCTAGCTACTAATGCGACGGCAACTTCCCGCATTAACAAGCTGCTGGCACCGGTTACTAGAACTTTCACTTTCTCGCACCCGATAAGAGACGGTTCATTTTCTTTGCCAATGCCGTGCGATCGATTTTTGCATTGTGTCGAATATCGACGGGCAACTCTTTCACCACCCACACTGCAGCAATTTTTTGAGGCGCAACTGCTAAACGCACCTTTGCCGTGAGTTCGGGGCTGGCTTCGCCCTCGTTGCCGTTGATGGTTTCCACCACCACCACAACTTGCGCAACGCCATGTGGCCCAACACCCACCACTGCTGCTCGCAGAACTTCAGACACTTCTTCGGCTGCAATTTCTAGTGGCACAGGAGTGATAGCGCCCTCCACCGCGTGAATCACGTGCACGACACGTCCTTCTACCCATATATTGCCGGCGGTATCGAGATGCCCTACGTCTCCGGTGCGGTGCCACGTGCGCGCTGCACCTAGGCGGGCCGGACGAGCAGCTAATTGTGTGTGCCACAAACGGTCATACCCATCTGACATCCAC
>JAURNB010000011.1 GCA_030830415.1 Acidimicrobiales bacterium
ACGCCTCCGTGCTGGAGACCCATAATGGCTACTTTTTCTGAAGAACCTGCAGAACCGGCCACTGAGGCAACGTGTTCAATAATTTCATGAGCGATGCGGCGTATCGCGCGCTGCACATCACTACTGGTCAGCACAGTGGCTGCCTTCTCTGTATTCGTCATATTGCCTTCCGTTCGAGCCTCTCAGGACCCGTTTGACGGTGAATTTCTTTCAGGTTAGCAGTTATTTGCTATTTGGGCGAACGGAATCGAGCAATGCCGACAGAATTCCATTCACAAAGCGCCCAGAGTCTTCCGTAGAAAAGCGTTTGGCAAGCTCAATGGCCTCGTTCATCACCACCGCGGTGGGCACATCGGGGAATTCCCGCAGCTCGTGCAGGGCCAAGCGCAATACTGCGCGGTCGATCATGGGCATCCGCTCGAGGCGCCAACCTTTGGCCCGCGACGAGATCATCTCGTCATAGGTAACTTGCGCTTCTTCAACTCCGAGGGCAAGTGCAATTGCGGCGCTGTGCGGCACCACTACTTGCTCTCGCACCACCTCGGGCACTGAAAGTGAGCGTGACTCAGCCTCATAGAGCAAGATGAGTGCCTGTTCACGGGCATCTGAAGCATGACCGGGTGCGAAGTTCCCTTTCGGGGATGCGTTTTTCATTTAAACGCGCGTGATGTATTCGCCGCTGCGGGTGTCGACTTTTACCTTGTCACCAGGGTTAATGAAAAGAGGCACTTGAATTGTTTTACCGGTTTGCAGTGTTGCTGGCTTACGAGCACCCGACACACGGTCGCCTTGCACGCCTGGGTCGGTTTCTGCGATGAGCAGTTCTAGCGAAGCTGGCATTTCTACACCAACAATTTCTGTTCCGTGGAAAGCAATAATGACCACTGCCGACTCGATGAGATAGTCAACTGCGTCGCCGAGAGAAACTGGGCCCACATTCGTTTGGTCGTAGGAATCGGTGTCCATAAACACGAATTCTTCACCGTCTTTGTACAGGAACTGCATGTCGCGCTTATCGATAATGGCCTGCTCAACCTTGATACCTGCGTTGAATGTTTTTTCGAGCAAGTTGCCGTTGCGCACGTTGCGCAACTTGGTACGCACAAATGCGCCACCTTTTCCTGGCTTCACGTGCTGGAATTCCACAACAGTGAAAAGACCGTTGTCGAGTTCAAGGGTGATGCCGTTTTTGAAATCGTTCGTGCTAATTGCAGGCATAAGTTTCCTATACGTTCAGTGTTGAATACGGTGTTTTTGGGCTACGAGATATGTTGATGTGGCCTGCCGAGGAAACAATGAAAAGATCTTCCACGCGCACACCTCCAAGCCCCATACGATACGCCCCAGGCTCTACAGTCACCACGTCATTCTCGCAAAGAACGTCTAAAGATCGTGGGTTTATCCATGGTGCTTCATGAATGAGCAGCCCCACCCCATGACCAACACCGTGATTTAGTTCATTTTCTAGCCCAGCTTGCGCCAGCACTTCACGACAACGGGCATCGATGCTTGCAGCCAACACGCCCGGGGCAACAAGTTTTCCCCCTTCCTCGCAGGCCAACTTCACGGCGTCGAAACGTGCCAGGAGTTCCTTTCCACGGATAGTGGATCCATCGGAGCAAACAAACGAACGAGTCATATCGGAGTGATATCCATCGACCAGTGCACCAAAATCAATAACCACTACTTCATCGTGATTGAGCATTTTTCCACTGGGACGATGATGCGGAAGCGCAGAATTCTCGCCGAAGGCAACAATGCTAGGAAAGCTCACGTCTTGTGCCCCCATTTCGCGCATTGCATGATCGAGGTGCAGACAAAACTGTTCTTCGGAAATTCCTGGAACCAACATATGTGCAACCGACTGAAGAGCTGAGTCGGCAATTGATGCGGCCAAGGTAATGCGTTCTAACTCTGCTGGCGTTTTGTTTCTGCGTAGGTTTATGAAAACTTCTTGAATTGCTTTCCATGTGAGTTTCTGAGTCTGGGATCCATGCGATGCCACCTCAGATTCAAGCTGTTGCAATAATTCAACAGAGACGTCATGAGACTCGATACCCAAACAGACCGCACTGGCCGATTCATGGTTCTCTAGTATTTCGCTCACCACAAACTGCAATTGATCTTTCAATGACCTCTTCTCAATAATCTCCACCCGAGATTGACTCACGCGTAATTGCTGTTCTGCCTGAGCTATGTAGCGACCATCAGTAATGAGATACGACGGCGCTTCAGGGCGTAATGACATCAACAACATGCCCGAAGAGCCAGTGAATCCTGTGAGCCAACGAATGTTGACAGCCGAAGTGACGAGAAGAGCTACGCAAGGCGACGGAGAGTCGGCATTAGCAAGCAACTCACGCACTGCTCCAATGCGCCGAGAAACATCGATTGGCGACAGAGCTTTCGCAGACATTAGTGCTGAGACTGGAAATAATGAGACAAGCCAGCAACGGCCAACTCGTAACCTGCGGCTCCAAAACCGGCGATGGTGCCAATTGCCAACGGAGCAATCACGCTGACGTGGCGCCATGATTCCCGTCGCAAAGGCTGCGACAAATGCACTTCAACAATAGGCCCGTTGTACGCACTCAATGCATCGTGAATTGCCCACGAATAATGCGTGAAAGCTCCGGGGTTAATGATGATTGCGGCATGGTTTTGCCGTGCATCGTGAATGGCTGCTACCAGATCAGCTTCACTATTTGACTGCGCGTCGGCAAGTACCCAGCCAAGTTTTTCTACGGCGGTACGCACTGTTGCAACATGGTCGAGCAGCGTTGCTGTGCCGTAGATTTCTGGCTCACGCGAACCCAATAGCTGCAGGTTGGGGCCGTGCAACAAAAGCACCGACTTCACATTCTTTTCAAGAGCCATAATGCAGAGTACCTCTTTACGACTTGCTGGCCATGCGATTTAGAGCCTCAACAACCGACTCTTGGGCAACTGGCGAGACCGTCTCCAATCCGTTTGGCCCGTCAAGAATAAAGGTGAGCCCATCGAGAGCCTTTTTGTCTCGAGCCATTACTTCTAACCACTCTTGTGCACTCATGGTGCTCGGCAAGGAAGCCTGCAAGCCATATGTTTGGATGACGTTGTAATGATGCTCGACTCTCGCGCTATCGATGCGACCCAAGACATGTGCAAGATGAGCCGCACACAGCAAGCCAATGGCCACGGCTTCACCATGGGCATATTGGTGATGTGTGGTGGTTTCAATGGCGTGGCCAAACGTGTGGCCGTAGTTCAACAGCGCCCGAATTCCGCCTTCGCGCTCATCGGCCACAACAATGTCGGCCTTAATTTTGACGCAGAGCGCAATGCGTTGTTCAACGGAAAGGGCGAGCATGTCGTCACCAGTGAGAAAGTGGTACTTTGCCACTTCTCCCCAGCCGCACCGCAATTCTCTTTCGGGCAAAGTGTCTAAATAATTGGTATCGCAGATGACTCCACTGGGTTGCCAGAATGCGCCCACAAGGTTTTTGCCTTCTGGAAGGTTGACGCCCGTCTTGCCACCGATCGCCGCATCGACCATTGCCAAGAGCGTGGTCGCCACATGCACCACCGCTGTACCGCGATGATAAGCAGACGCCGCAAACCCGGCGACGTCGGTGACCAACCCACCGCCTACGCCAATGACAACGTCGTTACGCGTGAGGCCGAACTGTGCGAATTGGCGACACAGATCTTCGATGGTTGATAGGGACTTATGTTCCTCACCAGCAGGAATGTGAATGGTGAGCGTAGGAATTTCTAAATCGGGAATGGCAGCAATACCCGACTGTGTCACCACGACTGCCCGTTTAGCCGAAGTTGGCAAAAGTCGGTGGATGTGCGCGACCGCACCCATCCCTACGAAGACACTGTAGGAACGTTCTCCAAGCGGTACGGCTACCTCTTGAACTGGGGGTAAAGAATTCAGGCTCATTGAGTACTCACGACGCTGAATGGTTGATAGTAGACATCACGGTTCTCACAATACGTTGAATCGACATTGTGTCGGTGGAAATTTCCATATCGGCAGCGGCTTTGTACCAAGGATTCCTTCGCGTCATCAGCGACTTCAAAACATCTTCTCGCGCACCTTTTCCACTTGCCTGCGCCAATAGCGGCCTGTTTTGGGATCGGGCGGTGCGCTCGAGCATGGTGTCGATGGACGCCTGCAGCCATACAACAAGCAGTCCCTCACTCTTTTTTTCTGCCAGAAGCATTCGACACTTCTCTGATTCGAGAATTCCACCACCTGTGGAAATGACAAGGGGGCGATCTTCGCTCAGGAGTTCTGCAAGTTTGATTGCTTCTTGAGAGCGGAAGAACTCTTCACCTTCTTCAGCAAAAATATGTGCAATATCTTTTTGGGTATCACGCTCGATGGCTGCATCGGTATCGACGAAGTCCCGATCTAATTCTTTTGCTAAAACGCGCCCGACTGTGCTTTTTCCAGTGCCCATGAGGCCAATGAGAACTACATGATGCACCGGAAGAGGCGCACTAATCACAACGACTCAATAAAGGACCGATGATTCCTTTGGAATTCCGCAACGGAGTCACCACCGAATTTCCTTTGTGCTTCAGCTGCGAGAACTAGAGCAACCATGGTTTCTGCGACGACTCCCATTGCTGGGACCGCAGTAACGTCGGTGCGCTCTTTGAAACTCACCGTATTTTCTTTGGTGACAGTATCGACAGTTTGCAGAGTTGGCCTGTTTAACGTTGCTAACGGCTTCATTGCAGCACGCACCACAACCATTTCTCCAGTTGTCATTCCACCTTCAGTGCCACCAGCTAATGCCGAGAGACGGTGGTACACGCCGTTTTGCGCGTCCCATTCAATTGCATCGTGAGCCTGACTGCCCCTTCGA
>JAURNB010000077.1 GCA_030830415.1 Acidimicrobiales bacterium
AAACGTCATATGAAGAACCAACTACAAGGCCAGAAGTAATGAGTGCGGTGGTGTCGGAACTTGCCAAAGTTGCCGTAGCACGCTGCGTAGTTGTTCCTGAGTCAACCACTACAACGTTGTAACGGCTGATGCTTGCTCCACCGTTGTCACTCGGCGCAGCAAAAGTGAGTCTGATGCCACTCGACGTTGGCTCTGCTTGAACCGAGCGCGGCACAGAAGGCGCTCCGATAGGCGTAACACTGACGGAGGAACTCTCTGGGCTGGTGCCAACGGTGTTCAGTGCTTCCACGGTCACGCTGTGGGCACTTGCATTGATGATGTCGTATGTGGGGCCAGTAAGAGTAAGCGAGGTTGCATCTGCTGGGGCGCCAACGCGTGCCACAACAACACCTGCGCGTCGAATGACCACGTTGTATGACACCAAATCATTTGGGGAAGTGGGCAGCCCCCAAGTGACAGTGATGGTTTTCGATGCGTTTGAAGATGCGCTCACCGATGTTGGAGCCGACGGCGGTGTGGGGGCGGTATAGAAACCGAATGCCGCCGACCATATTCCGCCAGCTATTACTGCATCAACGTCGCTGATTGCTGTGGTATTGCTGGTGAGTGCCTGTACTGGGCTTGTGGAATATGCGGTGACTGCTGTTGCTGAAGCGGCCCAATCGGAGCGACCAATTTGCCCGTATGTATTTGCGCCCCAAGTAACAACTGCTCCAGAAGTGAGAATACCGACGCCACTGTTGCGATAAGAGGAAGCGGCTGCTGTTCCGCCAAGACCTGCAATATCTATGTAGTTAAAGGTGTACCCGCTCGCAACGGAAGTAGGGGTGAGGAGGCTGGCGGTAGACCCCGATGCCAAGACCCCGCGCGCAGCACTGCCCCAACCAACGAGAGTGCCATCGGAACACCGAATGAGAGTTGAATCACCTTGAGCAACAATTTGAGCTATCGCTTTTCCTGTTGGCAGGGAAGGGGTCGCAAAGTACGTCGCCGTATTGGTGGTTCCTGCACCCAGTTGCCCAAAGTTGTTGTAACCCCACGTCATTAAAGTGCCATTCGCTCGTAGGGCAACGGTGTGTAAATAGCCAGCAGAAATAGCAATGATGTCACTCACTGTTGCGGGCGAAGCAGGAATGGTCATGTCCTTTACTTCGGAAAATGTGAGGAGCGGATTCGTTGCCACTGTGGGAACTGCTCGGCGAGACGAGTTAGCCCCCCAACCATATGCGGTGCCACCCGTTCCATTAGCTCCAATGTCAACATACAAACTGAACTGGTATCCGGCAGCGATGCGCGGGTTCACTAAGTTGTTTTTAATAGCAATGGGATACGCGTAGTCGGTTGTTGAGCCAACAATGAGTTGCCTACTTGAACCATCACCCCATCCATAAATCGTTGAGGCTCCAGAAAAGGCAACAGCGATGAGGCAATGCAAACGTGAGCAGGAAAGTTGATTAATTTGCGACGATGCAGTTGCGGTGTCAACACCGAAAGGCAAGTCGATCTTTCCTGGAAGTATGCGTGAAACAGATGTTCCATCGCCTAGGTAATACGTACCAGCGGTACTGCCAATTGACCCAGACGTCCATACGGAACCATCAGACATCACGAAAACCGAGGAGTTGTCGGTTGCGTCGGCCATTGCAATACGCACATCTGAAGCAGTATCTATACGGTCAAATTTCATTCCATCATTTGCGCCACATATTCCTGCAGCGACGCATGTTCCAGTTACACCTCGTGCTCCGAGCGAAGTGGAGGGGTTGCCCCACGACCTCACCACATCAGCAGAGTCGATAAACAATGCATTTGAACTATCGGCAACAAGATCGGTGACTGTTGCGCCACCTGGGGCAATGGCTCGTGTAGTAACTGCTGCAGTGGTGCGCAGGTTGAGGGCTGCATAGAGCGACGAGACACCAAGAAGGCGATACAGGTTTCGGCCCCAGGCAAAAATGCGCCCTGCAGAAGTAAGAGCAAAAGCAGTATCGGTAGAAAAATCAACTTTGAGTATATTTTCGCCTGCGTTCAATGAAATGCCGCTGACCGATTCAAGGAGAGTGGTATGCGTACCTGCAGCAGTTCCCGACCCGCGTTGGCCATAGGTGTTGTCGCCCCAGGTGCGGATGGTGTTATTTGCGCACACCACTGCTGCGGTGTACCTGCCCGCAGCAATGGCGGAGGGAACGCAACCTGCACCAAGTGCAACAACTTTTGGTGACGAAATATAGGTGCCAGAAATTGCTCGGCCCAGACGGTTGTAAGTAGTAGCGGTGGTATTTCCCCAGGTGTACACGCTGTCGGCTGTTTGCGCCACGGAATAGCCAATTCCCGCAGCAACACTCAGTACACCTGTAGGTGCACTTGGGCATGCTGTTGAACAGGTGGTGACCGATGCAGTGGGTGAAGAACTTGTTACAGCACGCGCGGTGTAGTTGGTTTGTGGAATGAAATCGAAAGTGCTTGTTGTGGAGACAGCAGTAATAGTTTTTTGCCCATCAAGCACTCCGCCTGCCCCAGTAACAGTTACAACGTTGCCTATTCCGAAGCCGTGGGTGGTGCTGCTCGTGAGTCGAGCCGTTGCGACGTTCGATGACAGCGAGACCAATTTGTTTGATAGTGCAACACTGATGTCGGCACGAGTTGCCGAACCTGCAGGTGATACTGCAGTCGAGGTAATTGTTCCTGCATATGTTTTGGCAAATCGGATTGAGGTTGAACTCGACACGGTGATGGTGCTCACCCCGTCAAATGGGGCGCCAACACCTGCAATGGTGATGGAGTTTCCCACGGCAAGGCCATGCCCGGTGGGAACGGTGAGCGTGGCGACGTTGCTCGCTAATGATTTATTGGTGACGGCAACTTGCACACCGGCCAAGGTTGCAAGGCCTGTCGGAGAAATTGGTGTAGAGGTGACCGCAGGTTGTGCAACGTAACTAAATGATGTGTTCGTTACCTTCGTAATGGTTTTGGTTCCATTGAGGAGGTCATCTCCAATATTGACCACCACAGAATCGCCAATGGCGTAGTAGTGGTAAGCATTTGTGCTGATGGTTGCGATGTTCGAAGTAATGGATTGCGTAGTGGGCACGGCACGACGCACGTTGAGAGAATCGTCTGTGATTTTTGTTGGTGTGAAGCGCGAACTTGAACCGGCAAGGCCAATGTCGCCATACGCATCGGTGTCGTAACCCCATGCCCAAATTGCTCCAGTTGAGTCTGCGGCAACGTTGTGATGCTGACCCGCGGCAATGGATTGAATGTTGGTGCTCGTTAACGACGACAACAAGAGTGGAGTTAACTGACTCGTGGTACTTGCTACCGATGTAGTCCCAAGTTGTCCGTAAGCATTGTTGCCCCACGTGTAAACACGGCGCGTTGCGCCTTGAAGAGTGAGCATCATGCTGTGTCGCTCGCCGGCAGTAAGCGCAATGATTTCTTCACCAGCGAGCGGAGTCCATGTTGCTTTCTTCGGCAGTGGCGTAGCGGTGACCGAACCGTTACCGAGTTGACCATAGGTGTTGGTTCCCCAAGCCCACAGTTCGTGACTTCCACTCGACGTAGCAACTGCAGCCAAGATGTGCGAAGTGCTGCCACTACGACTAAAGAAAAGAGGTGTTGCCCCGCCAAAGGCGCGCAGGTATGACATCTTGTTTGTTGGTCCCGAGGCTGTCACTCGTGTTGCTAGAGAGCCAGCTCCACTGGGTGCAGTGTCTGAGAGTGCTGTGGTGCCAGTGACTGGTGACCCGAAGGCTGCGTAAGCAGTTTTTCCCGTTTGCACTGAGCCCCAGGCGAATGGCTGCTGATACGTACTCGCAGTTGCTCGAGCCATATCGGGGCGGTCGGCAACGGCCACAATGGCGGCAAGGCTGATGGCGATGGGGGCAACTATTGCCTGTTTGAGTAGCCCGTGACGCTTCACGGAATCCGAGATTATCTAACTTTGAGAATATTTCAATGAAAACATTTCAAGTAGGTCCCGGGGTCCTAAAAAGGCGGTTTGACGAGCTATAAAACGAAGTTCACCAGGCGCCCAGGAACGATAATTTCCTTTTTTGGCGTGGTTCCAGCAAGAAGTTCTTGAACTTTGGCATCGGCCATTGCCGCCGCTTTGAGTTCGTCTTGGCTCATCCCAACGGTTACCACCAAGCGTGTGCGCACTTTGCCATTGATCTGTACAGGAATCTCAATGGTGTCACTTGCCAGCAGTGAGGCATCGGCCGTGGGGAAGTCTTCATAGGTGATGGTGCCGGGGTTGCCGAGGCGACTCCACAACTCTTCAGCCATGTGCGGGCACAGCGGTGCGAGCATTTTTGCAAGAGGTGTTGCGACTTCTTCAGGGCAGGCTCCATGTTCGGCAACATAAGGAGTGAGCACATTGTTCAACTCAATGAGTTTTGCAATTGCAGTGTTGAAACGCAGCGCTTCCATGTCGGCGCGTACGCCATCGATGCAGCGGTGCAATGCACGGCGCAGATCTTCACTTGCCGGTGAAGCATTGACATGCGTGTCGCCAGAGTCTTCATCAACAACATTGCGCCACAGACGTTGCAAGAAACGTTGCATGCCCACTACGTCGCGGGTGTTCCACGGGCGGCTTGCTTCAAGTGGGCCAGTTGACATCTCGTAGAGGCGGAAGGTGTCGGCGCCATAGTCTTCATACATATCGTCGGGAGTAACAATGTTTTTGAGGCTCTTGCCCATTTTCCCGTACTCGCGAGCAACTTCTTCATTTTCATAGAAGTACTTGCCGTCTTTTTCTTCTACGTCTTCAGCAGGTACAGGCTGACCGCGTTGGTCGCGGTACGCATATGCCTGAATGTAACCCTGGTTGAACAAGCGGTGGAAAGGCTCTTCGCTCGATACGTGTCCGAGGTCGAAGAGAACCTTGTGCCAAAAGCGTGCATATAAGAGGTGCAAAACGGCATGTTCCACGCCACCTACATAAAGGTCAACGCCGCCAGTATGGCCGGCATGCTTGGGGCCCATCCAATATTTCTCAACCTCTTTGTTGACGAACGATTCGGTATTAGTGGGGTCGAGGTAGCGCAGTTCGTACCAGCATGAACCTGCCCATTGCGGCATCACGTTCACTTCACGTCGATAGGTCTTGAGCCCTTCGCCTAGGTCGAGTTCTACAACGGCCCACTCTGGTGTGCGAGCAAGTGGCGG
>JAURNB010000012.1 GCA_030830415.1 Acidimicrobiales bacterium
CGACAAGATGGCCGACCTCAAGCGTTGGAGCGACGACTCTATTGCAACTATTGGCAGCAGCATTTCCGACGACCGTCGTATTGAAGCACTCACAGGCGTGATGGAAATGCAGCGTTATTTCGCTGGTCGTTTAGAGGAAAAACGTGCCAACCCTTCTGACGATTTGCTCACCGCATTGGTGACTGCAGAAATCGATACCGATGAAGGAACAAAGCGACTCCTTGAAATTCCCGAGATGCTCTCGATCATCGCTCAACTGCTCACAGCAGGAAATGAAACCACCACCAACACCTTTGCTGAAGGCATGCTGTACTTCGCTGAAAACATGGATGTATGGGAAAAGGTGCGCCAAGATCGCACACTCATTGGGCCAGCAGTAGAAGAAATTCTGCGCTTGTCGTCTCCTTCTGGTGGCATGTTCCGTCTTGTCACAAAAGACAATGTGGAAATTGACGGTTGCCCCGTTCCTAAGGGTGACCGTGTCATGCTCATGTACTCGGCTGCTAACCGCGACCCGAAAGTGTGGGGCGACACCCCCGATCAATTCGACCCGTTGCGCCCCAACCTGAAAGAGCACCTTGCTTTTGGCAAGGGAATTCATTTCTGCATTGGCGCTCCGCTTGCACGCCTTGAATTACAGGTGGCATTCGAGCGCATGGCAGACCGCTTGAAGTCGTGGAGCCTCTTGGAAACGAACGATTTCCGCTATCACGACAGTTTCATGTTGCGTGGCTTGAAGAAGCTCGATTTATCCTTCGAAGTGGCCTGAGCGAGTCGGCTCATCGCCCCTTAGACTCAGAAGTCTTATGGCAGGTGAACGGGTTCTTGTTGCAAAAGTTGGTCTCGACGGTCACGACCGTGGAGTAAAAGTGGTCGCACGTATTTTGCGTGATGCTGGCTTTGAAGTCATTTACACCGGTCTCTTTCAGACCCCCGACAAAGTTGCTGCAGCTGCAATCGACGAAGATGTCGATGCAGTAGGCCTCTCCATGTTGTCTGGTGCACATATGACTCTTGCCCCAAAAGTTGTGGAAAAAATGCGTGAGCGCGGAGTCGATGTTCCGGTTGTTGTCGGCGGCATTATTCCCGACCAAGATGCCGAGAAGTTGAAAGCTCTTGGTGTTGCTGGGGTCTTGAGCCCAGGTGCAACTTCCGACCAAGTAGTAGATCTCATGCGCGCGGTCATAGCTGCTTCACGGGCTGGCTCAAAGTAGCCAAAGTGGCAGGAGTCGCCCGCGACCAAGCAGAGCGCGTACTCAATCTCATTGCGTTGCTCACAGAGAACTCACAGCCACTCACGTTCACACAAATTCGTGGTGCACTAGGAGCCAATAACTATGCCGATGGTGAATCGGGTCGAGCAACCTTCGAGCGTGACAAAGCATTAGTGCGCGATATGGGTGTTCCCATTGAAATGAAAACCTTGGGTGGCAACCAAGCTGGTGAGTCAAGCTATCGCATCGACCGTCGTCAACTGGAATTGTCGTCGGTGAACTTCACCAATGAAGAGCGCCACGCATTGCAACTCGCTTTGGCCGCAGTGCATATCGATGCTGCTTGGGCCGACCGTGCGCGTTTGAAGTTGGGCCTCGATGTGGCAGAAGGCGAAACCCTGTCGCAAGCACACTTGCCGGTGAACAGCGTTGCATTGCCAGTAGTGACCGAAGCTGCACAAAATGCGAAAGAAGTTAGTTTCAGCTATCGCGGCGAAACGCGACGCTTGCACCCCTACGGAGTATTGGGCCGCGGCGGGTATTGGTATGTCGTTGGCGCCGACCAAATGCGCAATGCGATTCGTAGCTTTCGCGTCGACCGTATTGAGGGCAAGGTTAAAATTGGCGATGCAACTTTTGAGCGCCCGCAAGGTTTCGATATTCAAGCTGCAGTAGCAACCGATACAGAAATGTTGGGTGAAGGTGCAGAGCCCACTATGGCCCATGTGCTCATCAATGCCGCTCTCGTGCCAAGTGTTTTGCGTGAGTTTGGTAACCAGTCGGTTATTGAAAATCGTGACGACGGTTCGGTGGTTGTAGAAGTGCCATGTGGCAATGAAGGCCCATTTCGTTCGTGGTTGCTGGGCCTTGTTGAACATGCCGAAGTGCTTTCGCCTTCCGATGTGCGTGCAGGCATCAAAGACTGGTTACAAAACATGCAAAAAGGTGGCGCACAATGAGTGCCGCACCGCGCCAACGTCGTGCTGCCGAGCGCGTGCAAGGACTCCTCATCATGTTGCCTTGGCTCGCCGAGCGTCAACGCGTATCAATTCATGAAATGGCAAGTACTTTCCATCTCAGTGTTGAAGAACTCAGCCAAGATCTCACCCTTGCCGGGCTCTGTGGTACTCCACCATATTCTCCGCTAGAACTCATTGAAATCTTCTTTGATGAAAATGAAGTGTGGGTGGAAATACCGAACGTGTTCAACAAGCCCCTGCGCCTGTCTGTTGCCGAGGCTTTTGCATTGCGTGCCGTTGCCGATACCGCCCTTGCCTTGCCTGGTGGAGCCAACTCTGCTGCCTTGGGTTCTGC
>JAURNB010000078.1 GCA_030830415.1 Acidimicrobiales bacterium
TAAAGAATTCACCTTTTGCTGCTCGTAATAGCTCAAAATCTGCAATTCTCCGGCCAAATCGACCTTGCTGATGTGTACCCCTCGTGGAACCGACAAGACCATGGGCACGAAATTGAGAATCGAACCCACCCCCGCCCGAACTAGGCGGTTGACTGCCTCTTGGGCTGTGGCCGCAGGCGTGGCGAGCACCCCAATGCTCACACCGCGTGTTTGGACCACTTCGGAGAGTTCATCGAGGTGTTGCACACATATTCCACCCACGTGAGTGCCAATTTTGCTGGGATCGGTGTCGAAAACACCCACCAGGCCAAAACCCCGCTCGACAAAGCCCCCGTAGTTGGCAAGGGCCTGGCCCAAGTTGCCTGCGCCCACAATGACAATGGGCCATTCGTGGTTCACGCCCAATTCACGCTGAATTTGATAAGAGAGGAAAGCAACCTCGTAACCCACGCCGCGCACTCCGTAGCTTCCGAGATACGACAGATCTTTACGAACCTTTGCCGCATTCACAGCAGCAAGTTCAGCAAGTTGGTCACTCGAGATGTGGGACACCCCTTGGGCAGTCACTTCTCCTAATAAACGGAGATACATGGGCAAGCGGATGAGTGCTGCTTCGGGAATTTTGCGACGCGAGGAAACCGACACGCCTACAGGCTAGGTGCTCGTGCAGGTTTTCACAAAGTCTTGCGACCATTCCTTTCCTCTAACCTGACGTGATGGAAAACAGTGCTCTCGCCGCCAGCGCTGTCCTCATTTCCGTTGCGTTTTGCTTACTCACCTACGACCGCTGGTTACGCCGCAGCGCGGCACACGACCTGGCGTGGACCATTGCCATGGCGCTGTTTGCCCTCGGTGCGGGTTCGCTGTGGTGGGCCGAAAGTCGTGGTTGGAGTTCAGCAAGTTTCCGCGTTTTTTTCCTGACCGGTGCCGTCCTCAATGTTCCCTGGCTTGGCCTCGGCACCATCTATCTCTTATTCGGGCAACGTATTGGGCACGCGGTTCGCACTGTTCTCGTTTTGTTGTCGGGCGTAGCTGTTGGCGTCGTGTTCACTGTTCCAACAAAACAAGCTGTTGACCCAGAGAACTTCCCCACCGCAAAAGAATTGTTTGGACTCGGACCACGACTCTTTGCTGCACTTGGTTCATCAATTCCTGCGCTCGTCATCATTGTGGGGGCCTTGTGGTCGGCACTGCGCATCATGCGTCACCGCGTACCTGCTGCAACTACTTCGGCTCGCCGCGCGGCAATTCACCCCAAACAACTTGCGGCGGGCAACGTACTCATTGCATTAGGTGCAATTGTGTTGTCGGCAAGCGGCACCATTGCGGGTCGACTGGGGAAAGATCGCGCATTTGCTGTCACGCTGCTCATCGGTGTTTCTATTTTGTTTGGCGGTTTTATTGTCGCATCAAACGCCGTTGCCGTGCGCAAAGATCGGTTGCGCTTACTTATCGCAAAAACAACAGTTGCACAATCCCTGCAACCAGAATGACTCCGAGAAGGAGTCCGACAACCAAAGTAGTAGCGGGTCTCACACCAATAACCTAGCGGAACTCATGTCGCTATTCTGATGCACCCTTTTTACCAATGTGCACCGCAGTAGACACTTGACTCGCCTCACCTGCACGAAGAACCACTTGGTCGCCAACACCTACACCCACGTCGCGCGCTGCGGAGTCTTGATCTTTTGCAATAGCCAACATTCCATAAGAGTCAATCACAAGGCCAATTCCCCCGCTAGGAATGAGCCCGAAAGCAGTGGTAATGGTTGCCGAACGAGCAACACCATCGACCACCAGCGACAGCAATAAAGAACCGCCCGTCAAAAGAGTTGCAACATCTTCAAGACCCACATTGAGTTGACAGTTACCAAAATGATCGACCCAAGTGACTTCAGAAATAATTTCCGTGTCACCAATCTGTGGAAGTGTCACAAGCCCTGGCATGAGGAGATCGGCATCAACAGCATCGCCGAGTTCATCGAAGGGAACTCCACTACATAAATGTGCAGCTACCGGAGCAAAAATATCTCTGCCTGCAAACGTTGCTCCAGGTGCAGGAAGGTGCAGAGCAAAGTTATTCAATACAACGGCGCGATCAACTCCGCCCACCATTCCAGCAGCAGGTGCCAACAAACCATTGTCGGGTCCGAGAAGAATTCCTTCGCCGCCAGCAATTTCTAGTGCAATGGCTTTACGTTGCGTACCAACACCTGGGTCAACGACCCCAATGACAATTCCACGTGGCACATATTGAATACAACGAGCCAACATCATTGAACCTGCGCGCACGTCGTATGCAGGAACATGATGTGCAAGATCTGTCACGCGTGCATGTGGTGCAAGGTCGGCAATCACTGCTTTCATGACGCCAACAAATTCATCGGCAGTTCCATAATCGGTGAGCAGTGAAATGTGGTCGTAAGGCATCACATCTCTTTCCTATCTGAAATGAGAACAACTGGAAACTCTCGTAAGACGAACGAAGGGGTCGGTGTCAACCCCCCGATGACACCGACCCCTAAGGCGCGGCCCTTGCGGGCGCGACTCCCGAGTGGCAAGCCACCCGGTGATCTCCACGTACGTTACGCACAAGTTCCCCTTTAGCGAAAAGCGTCACTCATATTTTTTGAAAAATTTTCCATTTTTCAACATGATCAGGCTCTTTTCTGCCCGTTTGCCCATTTCGAGCTATTTCTGCGCCTCGGCACCCATCTCGCGACTCCGCGCTGTGGCTGCGCGAACAGCCTCAACAATGGCTTCGCCTACCCCCGACGAGCGCAGGCTTGCGAGCCCGGCCGCCGTGGTTCCGCCAGGCGAGGTGACACGTTCGCGCAATTGTGCAGCTGATTCTGGGCTTTGGGCGAGAAGCACGCCTGCACCACGCAATAATTGCCTCACCAATGGGTCGGCTAATTCCGCGTTGATGCCCATTTCTTGTGCAGCTGCCATGAGTGACTCTGCAATATAAAAAAGATACGCCGGGCCTGAACCAGTTAGCCCCGTGATGGCGTCGATTTGTTGTTCTTCAACACGCACAGCAATTCCAACCCTGCCTAAAACCTCTGCAGCAAACTTCTCGCTACTTTCTGTGCACGAGGATCCCATTGCATAACCAGCTGCACCTTCACCAACGAGTGAAGGAGTGTTCGGCATTGCACGAATAACCGCCACACCATCACCAGCAGCTTTTTGCAACGTGGCAAGAGAAACACCTGCGGCAATAGATAGCACTGTTCGCGCGCCATTTTGAACTGCAAGAGTTGTTGCTTGGGCAGCATCGGCAGGCTTTACTGCAATTACTGCCGCGCTGCACTTCTGTACAGACTCGTTGATGTGAACACCGGGAAAAGTTGAACTCAACACTTTTCTTTGCTCTGCCGACAACTCAACAATGGTGAGCATGTCTGGGGCAAGGCCACCGCGCAATAGCCCGTGGGCCAAAGCGGCTCCCATGTTGCCGCCGCCAATAATGGTGAGTGATGCTTGTTCCACATCACTGACGTTACTCTGCGAAGCGCGAGGCAAAACCAATTCTGATGAGAACAGGGAAATGAGTTTCAACCGCAGCAAACAATGTGCCGATCACTCTGTCGATTTCAATTTCACTCAACACCGTGATGGGAAGTTCTCCACGCAAAAAAAGAGCATTCTCGACACCAATAGAAAAATGTGCTCCGGTGAGTTTTGCGTTACGCCGTAACGCTTGTTCATACAACTGCTCGGCATTTTCTTCAGGCGCTGGCATTACATAGGTCTCATAACGCAATGTGCGCTGACCCAAGGTGAGCCAAATAGTGGTGAATTCTTTTTCCTCACCATGCATTCTGATGAACCACCGTCGAGGGGCTTCGGGGTCACGCCCCGCATCGACAACATCTTCATGACTTTGCCGATACGCGCCTAGCCACTCATCAATGTGGCGAGCAATGACTTCAATATCGGGCTCCGAAAAGAGCTCACTCATGGGGAGTTACCGGCACTCCACGCGATCGCGTGTGGAAACGTCTGCATACACACGACGCAAGCGCGCAGCAGCGAAACTCCAGGTGTAGTCGCGTGCCTTTTCCGCGGCCTTTGCCCCCATTGCTAAAGCCATGGTGGGATGCGCCAACAACTCGTCAATATGCCCTGCGAACAACGCGGGGTCACGACCAGGAACAAGGTAACCAGTTTCACCATCATCGATGATGGTGAGTAGCCCGCCCACTGCACTAGCTACAACGGGAACTCCACATGCAGCGGCTTCAAGGGCAACGAGACCAAAACTTTCACTGCGACTCGGTACCACCACTACGTCGGCTGCTCGATAATAGGTCGACAACATGTGGTGCGCTTGTGGTTCGACAAAGCGAATGTTGTTGTGCACGCCAAGGTTGCGGGCAAGTTGCATGACCTTTTCGATTTCTTCATTTCCTTCGCTGCCGCTCGCGCCACCCACAACAATGAGTTGTGCATTTTTTGCTTGCAGTTGTGCGAGCGCCTGAATTGCAACATCCAGACCTTTGAGTGGTTGA
>JAURNB010000079.1 GCA_030830415.1 Acidimicrobiales bacterium
AGGCCAGCCTTTTCAAGTTCCACTACTCGATCAACGGCTTCTTTAAACCCGCCTGAATAATTGATTCCCATTGACAGCTTCATGGTTTCCCCTTTGTAATGCGTCCCTTGACCCTAGAACGAGAGGCACCCTCTGTGCGATTCGTAACGCCCTGTGCCAAAACGCCTCCTCGGTGCGACAATAGAAAGGTGACTTCTGCGCCCACCTCTCAACATCTCACGGTGCGCGATGGCATTTCCCTGCGGGCCCTCCAGTGGTCTGTGCCCAACGAAAGCCCGGGCATTCCTATTGTCCTTATCCACGGACTTGCTTCGAATGCCCGTCTCTGGGACGGCCCTGCACGACTACTCAGCGAGATGGGCCATGCAGTGGTTGCTATCGACCTTCGTGGTCACGGTCTGAGCGACAAACCCGACCACGGATATGCCATGAGCGATATCGCAGCCGATGTCAATGATGTTCTCGATGCACTTGTGCAACAACAGCGCAAGTGGGCAAACCCACTCATCATCGGACAGTCGTGGGGCGGCAACATTGTGGTGGAGGTTGCCCATCAATTCGGGCACAAGATTCGCGGCGCTGTCGCTGTAGATGGTGGCACTATTGAATTGCAAAAAGCATTTCCTGAGTGGGAAGAATGCAAACGTGCATTAACTCCACCTGCACTTGCTGGAATGTCATACGAACGACTTCGTTCTTATATTCGTGCAGCCCACCTGGATTGGTCGGAAGAAGCAATTGATGGCCAGATGTACAACATGGAACATCTTGCAGATGGAACTATCAAACCATGGCTCACGCTCGAACGACATCTCACCGTTCTTCGCGGCTTATGGGAACACTCCCCTTCTTTACTGTGGAATGAAATTTCCGTGCCCATTCTCTTCACTCCTGCAGCGCGCGGCAACGACGAACACACAGTTGTGAAACGAGCGCAGATTCAAGACGCTCTCGACCAACTACCGAAATCTCGTGTTGAATGGTTCGACCCAGCAGACCACGATCTTCATGCACAATTCCCCGATCGCTTCGCCGCTGTGGTGAACGATGCAATCACCTCTGGATTTTTCTCATGACCCTTCCTCGCATTTTGGCAATCATGGGTTCTGGCGAGACCGCGCCCACAATGGTCACCACACATCGCAAACTCACTTCGCTACTCCCACAACCTGTTCAAGCTGTTGTTCTTGACACGCCATACGGTTTCCAAGAAAACGCACCAGAGTTGGCTTCACGAGCCCAGGATTATTTCCGCACTTCCATCAATGTAGAAATCGAGATTGCTGGTCTCGTACGTTTGCACGACACTCACATAGCAGCAGACCCAGTGCAGATAGAACGCGGGCTACGAAGAGTGGCAAATGCCAACTACATCTTTGCTGGCCCCGGTTCTCCTACCTACGCACTGCGCCAGTGGAGCGGTTCTCCGATTGCAAGCATCATTGCGGGCAAACTACAAACAGGCGGAATTATTACTTTCGCATCCGCAGCTGCCCTCACATTGGGTAAGGCAACTGTTCCGGTATACGAGGTGTACAAGGTGGGACAAGATGTTGAACGTCTCGACGGGTTAGACATTCTTTCGTCTATTGGAATCAACGCAGCAGTTATCCCCCACTATGACAACGCCGAAGGTGGCAACCACGACACCAGATTCTGTTATCTGGGCGAGAAGCGTCTTGAATTGTTTGAAACGATGCTCGACAACGACACATACGTGTTGGGCGTAGACGAACACACTGGTCTAGTCATTGACATCGACTCACAAGAAGCAACTGTTGTTGGCAATGGTGGCGTCACCCTTCGCGTGAAGTCACAATCTTTCGTTTATTCAACAGGATCAGTTCTGCCTTTGTCTCTACTACAGGATCCATTTCAACTACTCGACCCCGGCGCATCCACAACCACCACTAATGCAGTGCGGGCTTCATCAACCGAAACACAAGTTCACAATGCACAAACAAAAAGTGTTTCGGGTTCGCTAGAGCAATCTTTGCAACAGGCCTCACAAGAGTTTGAAGAAGCAATGAAGGATCGCAATGCGGAAGGTGCAGTGCGCGCTGCGCTAGCCCTAGAACAAGCAATGGTCGATTGGAAAGCAGACACTTTGCAAGGCGATGTCTCTGACCGATGCCGAGCAACTCTGCGCTCGATGATGAGCCAGCTTGGTGATGCAGCAGTCTCTGGTGTGCGCGATCCACGCGAAGTGGTATCTCCTTACATAGAAGCAATGCTTGCTGTACGCGCAATTGTTCGTGCGGAAAAGCGATTCGATCTCTCGGACATCATCCGTGACGCCTTCGCCTCACTAAACATTGAGGTACGCGATACGCCACAAGGCGCCGAGTGGTCTCTACCAATTGAGTAGTTCTACACGTGGTGCACGTGTGCAATTCGTGATCGCCCACGAATTCCAGCCAACGCGTACACCGAAATAAACACAGCGGTTGCAGTGAGAATAATGGTTGCGCTTGCAGATGTGTCAAGGAAGTACGACGCGTACATTCCCACACCCGCGGTCGCTGCACCAATGAGTGGAGAG
>JAURNB010000080.1 GCA_030830415.1 Acidimicrobiales bacterium
CAAAGGTGAGTTCTGGCGAAGCACTCTGGCAGGTGCAGAACACATAGGGCTCTACTACTCTTTGCCTATGGCTTATCGCGGAACTCCGATTCGATTAACGGAATGGACCAGCTGTGGTGGCTGTGCAGCAAAGTGGGGAGCTTCACTTCTGTCTGAACTCGTGGCCGAGATGCCAGGTTCACTCGATAAGTCGTTGCTGGTTGGCTTGGCGCCATTCGACGATGCAGCGGTGTATCAAGTGAGCCCCGATGTAGCGCTGGTGAGCACCACCGACTTCTTTCCGCCTCTTGTTGACGACCCAGAAGATTTTGGGGCAATTGCTGCAGCAAATGCATGCAGTGACGTTTTCGCCATGGGTGCTCATGTGGTGATGGCCATCAACGTGGCTGCTTTCCCCGAGCATTTTCCGCACGACGCAATTTCTGCCATTTTTGGTGCAGCGAGCAAGGTGGTTACTGAAGCGGGTGGAACCATCGCAGGTGGGCACACCATTCGCAACCCCGAACCTATTTTCGGATTAGCCGTACAAGGTGTGGTGCACCCCTCAAAAATTTGGCGCAAAGGTGGTTCTCAGCCTGGTGACGTAGTGATGATGTCGAAACCCATTGGCACTGCACTTGCTCTTGCTGGAGGGTGTGCAACCGATCAGCGCGCAGCAATTAACGGCATGCGTACGTTGAATCGCCGTGCAGCTGAACAACTGCGTGAACTTGGCGACGATGTGCATGCAGTTACCGACGTCACCGGATACGGCTTGGCTGGACATGGTTGGGAAGTCGCAGAGCGTGGTGGTGTGCGTTTGCATATCGATGCTCAAAATATTGTTGCTTACCCTGGCGCATTGAAGGCTGCCACTGAAGGCATGCGCACTGGTGGCGACCCTCGCAATCGCACGTATGTGGAAGGTCACTGCATCATTTCTGCTTCCGATGCTCATGCGGCCTTGTGTTTCGACCCGCAAACGTCAGGTGGATTGTTGGCTGTTGTTCCGCAACACAGACAACAGCAACTGCTCGACCTTGGGTGGTGGCACACTGGCCGTATAGAAGCCGGTGCTCCTGGCATCGTCATTGAGTGAGCATGTCGCCACGCACGCCACGCTTGGCGCCTACTTTGCAATGGGAAGACGAACTGCGTGCGCAAGGCGCACAAGTTGTTGCAGGCATCGATGAAGTGGGGAAGGGCTCATGGGCAGGGCCACTAGTTGTGGGCATTGCCATTGTGAACAATGAAAAGTTCGCTGTGGAAGACCTTGTTGCGCGCGATTCAAAAATATTGAGTGAGAAAAAGCGCGAAGAGCTCTTCGACACGGTCGTTGCGCAATGCAGCGATTGGTCACTTGGCATTGTGGAAGCTTCTGAGTGTGATGCGCTGGGAATGAGCGCGGCACAACGTTTAGCAACCAAACGAGCGCTTGATGCGTTGACGATCACACCCGATGCAGTGATTGCCGATGGCAAGTGGGATTTTGTTTCACCACTCGTGCCGCGCGTGATGATGGAAGTGAAAGCCGATACAGTATCGGCATCGGTTGCCGCTGCGTCGGTGCTTGCCAAGGTCTCGCGAGATCGCATGATGCGTAAATATGCAGTGCAGTATCCGTATTGGAACTTCGAAGGAAGTAAGGGCTACCCGTGCCCAAAGCAGCGTGCTGGCTTACGTGAACATGGAGTAACGCCGCTGCATCGCGTGTCGTGGGCGTTTATGGAAAATTTAGGCTTAACGAAGTAGCGAGAAATTACTTCTGCAAATCGCGGAATGACGACTTCGAGTCGATTCCGGTGTCTTTGGGCAAGCCAAGTACACGTTCGCCCACAATGTTGCGCATCACTTCGTCACTACCGCCTGCAATGCGCAAGCCAGGTGTGCCGAGCACCAACTGGTTCCAGGCGTAGGTGCCCCACTCGCCGGTGTCGGCTTGGAGGCGTGGTCCTAAAACTTCTGCAAGAAACGCGCCGAGACGGAGTTGGTTGTCGGTGAGAGCCATTTTGGCAATAGACATTTCGGGGCCAGGTGTTTGGCCAGAACGAATTTTGTCGAGTGCACGCTGGTTGTTGTACGAAGCAACGCGGTAGCGAATAACGAGGTCGGCAAGTTTGTTGCGCACAATGAGGTCTTTGTCGAGACCGTAGTGACGCACCATGCCGAACACGCGCGTGAGAACGCTGTCGCCTCCGCTGCCGCCACCAATTGCTGCGCGTTCGTTCATCAGCGTGGTGAGTGCAACGTTCCAGCCGTTGTTCACATCGCCAAGGCGGTGATCGTCACGTACACGCACTTCGGTGAAGAACACTTCGTTGAAGCTTGCGCCACCTGTCATTTGGCGCAGTGGACGAATTTCGACACCCGGTGCTTTCATGTCGACAATGAAACCGGTGAGTCCTTTGTGCTTGGGCAAGTCGGCGTCGGTGCGGCAAATGATTTCGCCAATATCGCTGAAGTGTGCGCCAGAGGTCCACACTTTTTGCCCCGTGATGACCCACTCATCGCCATCGCGTTCTGCTTTGGTTTGTAACGATGCGAGGTCGCTACCCGCGCCTGGTTCGGAAAAGAGTTGGCAACCAACGATGTCGGCGCGCCACATTTTGGTGAGGTACGCATCTTTTGCCAATGTGCTTGCGTGCGCCAAAATGGTCGGAGCAACCATGCCAAGACCAATGGAGAAAAAACCTTGGTTAGGAATTTTGTATTCGCCCTCAATACGTGCAAAGGCGCGATCGTAAGCTGCAGGAAGTGCACTGCCGCCGTATTCTGAGGGGCCACCTACCCAGCCAAAGCCGGCATCAAACTTTTTGCGGCGCCAGTCTTTTGCTTCCTCAAGCAGTACGAGTTCTTGCTCGCGCGTGCGCTCTTCAAACACGTTGACTTTGTCGGAACCCTCGCCCCACACAAATGTTTTCTCTGCTTCGCGACGCTCTGCATTGGCATCGAGAAATGCTCGTGCTGCTGTGGTGAACTCGTCAAGTGACATATTGGCTGACAGACCGTTGGACATCTTTTCCCCCTATTGGCTCCTCAAATTATGGTGGAGAAATGCCAGCGATGCACTACGGCAGACTATTGTTTGGGAATGGGTCAGCCAGTAGCAGTTCTTGAAGGTCCCGCCGGCAAGTTGGGCATTGTCCGTTTCGAGGCAAATCGCAGTTTTACCGGAATGGGTCACGAGCGCTTCTCTAGCGCCGACCAAGCATTTGGCACCAAACCCGCAGCGGTGGTGGCAAGTCGACTTTTCGCCACGGGGCAAGTTGCCGGTGTGCACGTTTATGGCAACATCATCACGGTTGAACTGGCCAAAGGTGCAGGTGCCCAGGGTCTCAATGAAGTGGTGCGCGACCTGTACCAGTACTGGAAGCCAGGCATGGAGCCGCCTGCATTCGAAGACCTTGTTGCGCCAGAAGAAGAAGCGCCAAGCGGTGCTGCTGCAAGTGATGGCGGCCCAGCTCTGAGTGCTGCTGCACAACGTGTGCCAGCGCATCTCTTTGAGCGCAGTGCTGCTGCGCGTGCCCGTTTGGGTGCCTAACAGTTTTTCTTTGCCAATTGTGCGTTAGGTAAAGCACGACTCGGAGAACTCTTCTAAGGTCAAAGCGTGGTTGCCCAAAAAGTGCTTGTCGACAGTGCCCCTGCGCACGAGATCACCCTGCACGAAGCAGCCGAGATGCTCGATGTGCACTACATGACCGCGTATCGCTATGTGCGTTTGGGTCTTTTGCCCGCACACAAGGCCGCCGGAACATGGCGAGTTTTACTCCACGATCTACGTGCCTTCCAGGGGCAAAGTCCACAGCCCATAGACGCTGAAGCTTCGCTCAAAAAAAATGTGGTGTGGTGGGAACGACTCGAAGCGCGTTTGCTTGCTGGCGATGGCAGTGGCGCATGGGCCGTGGTTGAGGCTGCGCTGGTTGCTGGGGTGAGCCTGGAAGATATTTATACAAAAGTGATGAGCCCCGCGCTGGTGAGCATCGGTGAGCAGTGGGCACGAGGCGAGTTAGAGATCTATCGCGAGCATCAAGCCTCGGCCATTGTGGGGCGCATGATGGGTCGATTAGGGCCACGCTTCGTGGGTCGCGGGCGCACCAAGGGCTCCATTGTGGTAGGCGCTCCTCAAGGTGAGCACCACAGCCTTGTTGTGGCGATGGTGGCCGATCTTTTACGTCAACGTGGCTGGGAAGTCTTCGACCTAGGTGCAGATCTCCCCGCACAAACATTTATTGCTGCGGTCAATAACACCCCCGATGTTGTTGCCGCGTGTGTGAGCGTTACCTCGCCCACCGCCCGCGATGCAGCACGTGAGCTTGTTCTCTCATTGCGCACCTCTGTTGACGGTGGTGTACCTATCTATGTGGGTGGAGCAGCGGTGCTCTCGGCAGAAGATGCACAAGAACTTGGGGCCCACGGCTGGGCCAGCGATGTCAACGTTCTGGTGGAGTTGCTCGAGCAGGATTAAATACGAACAGGTGTTCGCTACAGTGACAGCGTGTCGTCTCTGGAATTGGCTCGTGAGCAACTAGCCCAACAACTTTCTCATCATAAATATGGGCACCACGTGGTGTCGCTCGGTAAAGCATCTCTGCATGCACATCGCACCATTGCTGTTGCTGAGTCTTTTGCCGAAGTTCTGCAACAAGCACAACTTCCTCTCGGTTTGGTGCGCGGTCGTGTGTACCAGTGCACGGGCATTGCGCCTTTGTCACTTGCAGTAGCACTTGTGCAAAAAGCAACCGCAGAAGGTTCATGGGTGGGGTGGTGTGCAAATGAACATCTCAATTGGAGCGCAGCTCGTTATGCCGGGTGGTGTTTAGAACGTGTGGTGCAAGTGTCGTGTGATGAACATTGGTGTGATGCAGTAGTGGCGCTCGCAAGTGGTGTTGAAGTTCTTGTTGTCAATATTCCATCGCACGTGTCGCCAAGTTCTGTGCGACGAACCATGTTGTCGGCAGCAGTGCAGCAGTGCGCAGTGGTTGCTCTCGGTTCAATGCACGGTGTGAGTGCCGATGTTGTTTTCACTGCAACTGGGCGTACATGGCTAAAAGAAAATGAGATGCAAGAGCAAGTGGCATTTGCCGCACAAGAACTATCTGTTCACGTTGGCGGACGTCGAGTGCCGAGTGAGCAGTGTTTTTCGTTGTTGGTGGGGTAGTGAAATGAAGAACCATCATTCATATCGCGTTGCCATTGTGCGCGCAGTAGGTAGCGACGCCCGGCAACTCAATGCGTTGGCGCAAAGTATTACTGCTATTGCACCGCTCATTGAAATTGTCGACGATGAACATGTGCTTGTTCCGATGCGTGGCCCAACTCGATACTTCGGTGGTGAAAAAGCAGTAGCGGAAAAGCTCTTTTCGTGCGCACCCGAGCATGTGGTGCTCACTATTGGTATTGCCGATGGGCGCCTTGCGGGGCTCATCGCGGCTCGTATGGCGCAGCCTTTATTTGTTGTTCCTGCAGGTGAAACAGCAGAGTTTTTGGCCGGTATCGACGTGCGGTACCTCGAAGAGTTCGCCGATGTATCTGCGCATACTTTGTCGCTACTTTTTCGCTTGGGGTTGTCGACGTGCGGAAAAGTTGCTGCAACGAGTAAGCAACTTCTCTCCGATCGATTTGGGCCCGATGGAAATATGTTGCACACGCTGTGCAACGGTGCCGACCTGCACCCTGCACTCACTGAAAAAATTCCTACCCTCTATTACGCCGAGGGTCATTATGAAGACCCTCTTGTGCAAGTGGATGCTGTTTTTCTTGCCGCTCAACAACTCGTTGCGCCGCTCATGGCGCAGTTGCAAGGGGAGCATTTAGCAATGTGTCGTGTGGTAGTTACTCTCACCACCGAACACGATGACATCTCTGAACGAGTGTGGTACAGCGCAGCAGGTTTTCACGAACAAGGTCTTCTCGAGCGTGTGCGATGGCAAGTAACAACATGGCTCGAAGAATCATCAGGGCTCACTGCTGGGGTGCACAACATTGCAGTCAACGTGCAAAATACGGTACCTATTGGGCATGAGCAGCCACGTCTGTGGGGTGGTCGTAGTGAAAGCGATGCTGCAGCGCGTGTCGCTATTACCCGCGTGGCTGGTGTGGTGGGTCAAGACCACGTGTGTGTTCCCGAGTGGCGAGGTGGTCGCGACATTACGCGTGAGTACGAACTAGTTCCTGCACATCGTGTCGACCTTGCGCACTACGAATCCACTGTTCACCGTGTTACCCCTGGCGCATTACGCCCTGCTGAGTGGAGTGGCGACATGGGGCAGCATGCGCCGATGCAAAATATTTTGCCGCCAGAAAAAATTGAAGTGCTCAATAATCAATATGGCGCAGTCGAAGTAACGGGCCGCCATAGTGTGCGTTCAGAACCGCGGTATATACGGCGCAATGAACAACTCTTTTCTGTGCGTGCATGGCATGGTCCGTGGCCCGTTGAAGAGCGCTGGTGGGACCCACTGCGCCAGCGGCGTGTGGTGCGCATGCAGTGCCTTGTTCACGACGGGAAACAAGAGCACGGGTGGTTGGTGTTGCTAGAGCACCGCACATGGTGGTTGGTTGCGGTGTATTCCTGAGAGACTCTAGGTATGACATCGCTCGCAGTAGATGAACTCTTGGCTTTAGTTGCTCATCATCAACCTATTGATGCCCGAGAAGCTGAGTCGTTAGTAACTTTTCGCCGCGAGGTTGTTCAACTTGCCGACCCGTGCAATGAACATGCACACACCACCCACGTCACGGCATCTGGTGTTGTGGTGAGTAGCCAAGCAACGGTGTTGCACCTGCATAAGCGGCTCAATTTGTGGTTGCAGCCTGGCGGGCATATTGAAAAAGATGAACACCCCAGCGCAGGTGCATTGCGCGAAGCCCAAGAGGAAACGGGTCTCCATGTGCGCCACCCCGAGAGCGGCGCGGTGTTCTTTCATCTCGATGTTCACCCGGGGCCACGGGGCCATACACACCTCGACTTGCGGTATCTGTTGCTTGCCGAGCACCTCGAGGCACCCGCCCCTGGGGCAGAGGAAAGCCAAGAAGTACGCTGGTTTTCCTGGGCAGAAGCGGCCGCAATTGCCGATGCGGGGCTCGTGGGGGCACTGCTCCGGGCTCAAGAACTCATACGAACATATGTTCGCTAAACTCCCATGAGTGAGTTTTCATCGTGAACAGCGTTATGGCGAATTGCACTGCCAGTCGCATTTTTCTTTTCTGACGGGAGCCTCGTCTCCCGAGCAGCTTGCCCAACATGCCAGTGCACTTGGCCTGCAGGCGCTCGCCCTCACCGATCGCAATGGGCTCTACGGAGTAGTGCGCTTTGCTGAAGCCGCGCGGCAGTTGCAACTACCCACCGTGTTCGGTGCAGAGCTCACCCCGCGCTGTGCTGGCGAGCACAACAGTGGTCATGTGGTACTTCTTGCGCAAGGTCCGCAAGGGTATGCCTACTTGTCGCAAGCCATTACACATGGGCAACTCGCTGGTGCGAAAAACGAACCGCAGTTTCACATGGCCGACCTATCTGGTTTTGCTCGCGGGTCGTGGAAGGTACTCACTGGAGGCGTAGAAGGAGTGGTGAGCCAGGCCCTCATCGAGCATGGTCCACAGGCGGGTGAACGCAAGCTGTACCAACTCATCGATGCATTTGGTGCCAACAATGTGTTTGTAGAACTTGTGCATCATGGCGGCCCGCTCGATGCAGCACGTAACGATGAACTGGTGCGTATTGCTGCGCGGTGCAATGTGCAATGTGTGGCAACCAACAATGTGCAATATGCAACAACAGCAGAATTCTCACTTGCAACCGCAATGGCTGCTATTCGTCAACGCAGTTCATTGAACGATATTGACCACTTGTTGCCCTTTGCGGCAACAGCAATGTTGCGGTCAGGCGCCGAACAAGAGAAATATTTTGCGCGTTACCCCGGAGTGGTTGAAATGGCTGCCGATATTGCAAGCGAATGCGCATTTGATCTTGCGCTCATTGCGCCACGCCTGCCACCATACCCATGCCCTTCTGGCATGAATGAAATGGAGTATCTGCGTCATTTGGTGGCACAAGGTGCACAGCGCCGATACGGGCCGCCACCCACTCATGCCGACGACACATTGTCGTTGCGGGCGCGGGCATGGGCGGTTATTCATCATGAACTCGACGTCATTGAAACTCTTGGTTTTGCTGGCTATTTCTTGGTGGTATGGGACATCGTTCAATTTTGTAACGACAACGATATTTTTTGCCAAGGCCGTGGCAGTGCTGCAAATAGTGCAGTGTGTTTTTCTCTGGGCATTACACGCGCCGATGCGGTATCACTTGGTTTATTGTTCGAACGATTTTTGTCGCCCGAGCGCGACGGCCCTCCCGATATCGATATCGATATCGAAAGTGGTCGGCGCGAAGAGGTTATTCAATATGTATTCCAACGCTACGACCGTTTGCATGCAGCGCAAGTTGCCAACGTCATTACCTACCGGTCGCGTTCTGCGTTGCGCGATGCTGCAAAAGCATTGGGTCACCATATTGCACAAGGCGAAAAGGTCGACCCCGAAGACCTTCCCGACAATGTTCAGGCGCTCGCTGTGCAATTGCTGCACCACCCACGGCACCTTGGTGTGCATTCGGGTGGCATGGTTATTTGCGACAGGCCAGTAAGTGAGGTGTGCCCGGTTGAGTGGGCAACAATGCAACAGCGCAGTGTGCTGCAGTGGGACAAAGACGACTGTGCGGCTGCGGGCTTAGTGAAGTTCGACCTGTTGGGCCTTGGCATGCTCTCGGCACTACACAATGCAGTCGATCTCATTGAACTACATCGCGGTGAACCACTCGACCTTGCGGGTTTGCCACAAGAAGACGAGGTGTATGCCATGTTGTGTCGTGCCGACACGGTGGGTGTTTTTCAAATTGAATCACGAGCGCAAATGGCAACGCTGCCGCGCTTGAAACCGCGACGCTTTTACGACCTTGTTGTCGAGGTCGCCCTCATTCGTCCTGGGCCCATTCAAGGTGGTTCAGTGCATCCGTATATTCGTCGGCGCAATGGGCAAGAACCCATTACCTATTTGCATCCACTGCTCGAAAAGAGTTTGGGTAAAACGCTTGGCGTGCCGTTGTTTCAAGAACAGCTCATGCAAATGGCGATCGATGTTGCTGGTTTTACTCCCAGTGAAGCCGATCAGTTGCGCCAGGCCATGGGTTCAAAAAGATCACAAGCAAAAATGGAAAAACTTCGCGAGCGCCTGTTCCAAGGGATGAAAGAGCGAGGCATTGTTGGTGAAATTGCCGACACCATTTTCCGCAAGATGGAGGCATTCGCCAGTTACGGGTTTCCTGAAAGTCACTCGGTGAGTTTTGCGTACCTTGTGTACGCCTCGGCATACATCAAATATCACGAACCCGCTATTTTCTGTGCGGCGTTACTCAACGCGCAGCCCATGGGTTTTTGGTCGCCACATTCATTGGCGCGCGATGCGCGTCGTCATGGGGTAGAGGTGTTCACCCCATGTATCAATGCTTCGCAAGCATCGGCATCTTTGGTCGAGAGTGCTTCCTCTACAAGCGGGCTTGCCGTACGCATGGGCTTGTCTGCAGTACGCGGGGTGAGTAGTTCATTGGCGCAGAAAATAGAAGAGGCACAACCCTTCGACACCATGGAGCACGTGGTGCGTGCAGTGCCAGAACTCTCCACGGCTCATCTAGAAGCTTTTGCCACTGCTGGTGCATTCGATGTATTTGGCACGCAACGTCGCAACGCATTGTGGGCAGCGGGCGCAGTTGCGCAATCACGCCCAACGCGTTTAGAAGGAATCACGGTGGGCAATACGGCACCAGCGCTGCCCGGAATGGAACCCATCGAAGAAGCAGTGGCCGACCTCTGGGCAACAGGAGTTTCCCCCGATGGTCACCCCACTATTTTCTTGCGCGAGAAGTTGCATGCAATGGGCGTGCTCACCGCGAGCGAGTTAGCAACTGTCGAGTCGGGCACTCGTATTTATGTGGCGGGTGTAGTAACGCATCGGCAACGTCCGCGCACGGCAAGTGGGGTCACCTTCATGAACTTAGAAGACGAAACGGGGCTCATCAACGTGGTCTGCTCGCCAGGGTGTTGGACTCGTTTTCGTACCGATGCACGTGGTGCTGCTGCGCTACTCGTACGCGGGCGGGTCGAGTCGTCGGAAGGTGTTGTCAACATTATTGCTGAACACTTGTCGGCACTGCGTGTAGCAGTAGGTGCAGCGAGCCGTGACTTTCGTTAACTCTATTTAGTCTCTTGAAAAATATGAATGGGTTCAGGTGGTGGCCCATTGCGCACAACATCTGCAACAAGTTGAGGGAGATGCAGCGGGGCGAAGAAAATGTCGTCGAGCGCCAACGACAGTTCTTCAATGCTCCACCAACGCAATTCAACGAGGTGTTCACTGCGTAATTGTTCAAGAGATAATTCGGGTTGTGGGTCAAAACGTGTGGTGCGCACCAAATATGCATGGTCGCGTTGGCCGTCCCACTGGCCATCAATAAAAGGAACTACATGCGTGCGGGTCCACAAGAGTTCGCCAATAGGAGGTTCGTAAAGTCCTACTTCTTCGCGTAGTTCTCGGTGGAGTGCGTCGTGGTGCTCCTCGTCGGCTTCAATGCCGCCGCCGGGGAGCACCCACACAGAACGCGTAGGGAATTCCAGTAACGCCAACAGCACATAGTTGAGTTCATCAACAATAAGACCCCGCACCGCTTGGCGGATACGAAGATGACTGATGTCGGGCGTTGGTGAATTCAAAGAGAATTAGAAATCGACGGTGGCAATGCGGTCTGCGTTGTACACAGTTGCTTTGGCGTCGACACGGTACTTGAAGGTTTCTGCACCACTAATGCCATGCTCGCCAAAAAGGGTGCGCATGTTGAAGTAGTTCTCGTGCAAGAAGTGTGCAGCAAGTGACGGAGCGTCGGTCCACAACTCGTACACCGAAATGGTGCCAGGCTCACATGGGTCGGCGCTAAAGACGTATGCCTCACAGCCGGGCTCGTTGTCGCGAGTTGCTTGCTGAAGTGGCTGTGAAGCCTTCACAAGGGCTTCACGCTTTGATGGGTCGATGAAAATTCTTCCGGCAATGATGATCATGGTTTTCCTTTGTGTCTATTTTTACGTTATTCGTTCGGTGATTCATTTAAGCCGTCGTTGAAGGCTCGGTACGTGTCGTAGATCTCTTTGCAGTTCTGACACATGGGAACTTGCTTTGGGTCGCGCGAAGGAACCCATACGTGCCCGCACAGTGCCTCGAGGGGAGTGCCGTAAATGCGGGCTTCCATCACTTTTGCTGCGGCCGATTCACCTGGCTCGGTTTTCACAATATGGGCCACAATGGGCTCAGCGGTTTCCAGCTCTTGGTCGAGCAGTGGCTCGGTGCGAGCTGGCAAGACAGTGAGTGGGGCCATATTCGTCGCGCGCATGGTTCTAGTCAATCAGATGTACGCGGCCCTAGGGGCTGTCGTAGACTAGAGACATGCCGTTGTACGAGTATCGCTGTAGTGCATGTGACACCGCTTTTGAAGAGCGTCGCCCGATGAGCCAAGCGTCGGACCCTGCGCAATGTGTTTGCGGAGCTCAAGCAAAACGACGCTTGTCGGTATTTGCCTCGGTGGGCGGTGGCGCTCCAGCATCGACCCCGGCCCCTGCACCACGCGGTGGAGGTTGCGGCTCTGGGTGTGGTTGTCACTAATTGTGATTTTGGTAGACCCATCACACTGGTGGTTTCGCGACAAACGGTGGTGCCATTTGGTGAGCGACTCGAACCTTGACGAGCTGCATCTTTTCGCTGAAGAACTTGGAGTGCCACGGCGCGGATTTCAAGGAGACCACTACGACATTCCCGATGACTATCGCACGCGTGCCATAGCAATGGGTGCAACTGCTGTGCCAAGTAGAGAACTGTTGCAGCGGTTAAAGGCTGCAGGGTTGCGCTTTACCCCAAGCCAGCGACGTGCATGGGGCTCCACGTTGCGCCCCGACCTGAAGAGTGAAAACCACGCACACACCAATTGAGTAAAACAATGCCGGCGCGGTCGCATACATCGTTGAAGGAAAACCATCGCTCGGCATCGTCGTTGGTGGGCAAAGTATTTTTCTCAATAGTGAGCACGTAGCAGGCGCTAGCGCTGGGATGCGCAGACGCAATGCCGACAACGAGGTGACCCAAAGCTTCGCCACCGTGTGATGGGGTGAGTGGATGCGTAATGGGTGCGTGCAGTGGTGCGGTAAAAAGCCCAATGCCGCAGCGCGAGGAGTCGGTGAGCAAGATGAGTGCTTCTTCGCGAAAGGGACGTGAAACACACATGCTGAAAACACTGAGTGCTTGAGACGTGTGAGTGATGGTGTCGATATAAGGACGCGGAACGTCGACGAGGCTATGTACCGAAGTATGAGAGGTAGTTGTGTTCACCTCTTGAATGTAGAGATGGGGTGCTATACGAGGGAATATGCCAGGAGAAATGCGCTCAGACCAACCCCAACGGGCACTGCATAACCCACCCATTGCGGCATGGGGCGATGAGCTGGCGAAAACAAAAAGAGAGCACACAGTGCACCGCCAGCGAGACCGCCCAAGTGCCCACCAATGGAAATGCCCGACACAGAAACGGTCAATACCAAGTTGAGCAACAAGGTGAGTCCGAGACCTGTTTGCATGGGGTTGATGCCGCGGAGTCGCATGCCAACAAACGCGGCACCCATGAGTCCAAATACTGCACCCGATGCTCCGCCGGTGAGGGCATCGGGGTTTGCCATGAGTGCACCGGTGCTGCCAGCCAAGAGAGAGGCGAAGTACACCAAAGTAAAACGTGTTCGACCCATGTCGCTTTCCATCATGGAACCGAGTTGGTAGAGGAGAAACATGTTCATGCCCACATGGAAAAATCCAAAGTGAATGAACCCGCACGTTAAGAGCCGGTACCACTCACCGCCATAGAGAAATACCTTTGCAAGACCAAGGTCAACAAGGTTTTTATTCATTCCACCTGCATCAAAATATGAAGAGCCAGTGTTGGTGTAAATGAAAACTAAGAGATTGATAGCAATGAGAATTTTTGTTGCCAGCATGGGCTGGCCAGCATTCCAATAACGCGCACGTGTGCGAGTATCGGGGCGGTCACGGCGAACACATTCCAAACAATGTGAGCCCACTGCTGCTTGAACAAGGCAATCGGAACATGCCGGGCGCGCGCAACGTGTGCAACTGCGCCCAGTGGGGCGGTCGGGGTGTCGGGTGCATTTCGGAAGTACTGGTGGCGGCAAATTCACGTGGCGCGCTCAGCTTCTTCGCGATGGGTCAAGTACCACTCCACCGTTTTCTCGAGACCAGCACGGAATGTGACTTGAGCTTTCCATTGCAATGCGCGTTCAGCTTCACTTGCATCAACACGGCGTCGTGGTTGGCCGTCGGGCTTGGAAGGGTCCCACACCAATTTGCCGGTGAAGCCCACTACTTCAGCAATAGTTTCCACTGTTTCGCGAATAGTGATTTCGTGGTTGTTGCCCAGGTTGAGAGGTTCAGCTGAATCGCGTACTTCTGCCGCACGCACAATGGCGGCTGCTGCATCTTCAACGTACAAGTATTCGCGGCTGGCACTTCCCGTGCCCCACACTTGAATGTCGCTATCGCCACGCTCTTTTGCTTCAACACACTTTTTGATGAGTGCAGGAATGACGTGAGAAACATCGGGATGGAATTTGTCGCCAGGACCGAACAAGTTGGTGGGAATGAGATAAGCAAACTTTTGTCCGTATTGCGCTGCATTCACTTGCGCGTGCACAAGCAATGCTTTTTTGGCAATGCCGTAAGGAGCGTTGGTCTCTTCGGGGTAGCCGTCCCATAGCGACCGTTCGTGAAAAGGAACAGGGGTGAACTTTGGGTATGAGCACACGGTGCCGAGCACGATGGTTTTTTCCACCTGAGCATGGCGACACGCCTCAATGACATGCGTTCCCATGAGCAGGTTGTCGAGATACAGGGGAGCCGGAGCCACCTGGTTGTAGCCAATGCCACCGACTCGTGCGGCGAGGTGCACCACATGGCTGGGCTCGTACTGGGCAAGCATTCGGGTGGCTTCGCCTGGCACGGTGAGGTCGAATTCTGCCTTGCGGGGAGCACTCACGGTGGCCCCAGCGGCGCGGAACTGTTGCACCACAACGCTTCCGAGAAAGCCATTGCCCCCGGTGACCAAAACGGGACGATTTTGCCAGAAGTCGCTCATGCACACTCATGGTAGGCGCACGGCAGGCACAATAGGGGGGTGCGTGTGGCTTATAGCTTGGAACAATGTTGGCATCGGGTGCCCGGAGGCACCGCTGTGTATGGCATTGAATTGGCAAAAGCCATTGGCGCATTGAATAACCGCGACACATCAGGCCGTCACGAGGTGCAGTTACTTGGGGTCGCGGGGCGTCACAAGGCAGCACCACTTGGGCCATACCGTCCTCCCATTGCCGTGCACTCATTGCCGTTGGCGGGGCCGTACCTCTATGAATCGTGGCTGCGTTTCAACTGGCCAAAGGTGGAAGGTGCAACAGGGGTCATTGACCTCGTGCATGCAACAAGCATTATTCCAGCTGCAAGTGGAGCACCCCTTGTTGCCACTATTCACGATCTTGCCTTTTTGCACGAGCCAGAACATTTCACCAAGAGGGGCGTTGGTGTTTTCCAACGCAGTCTAGAAATTCTGCGCAAGCGAGCAACGCGAATCATTTGCGTTTCACAGGCCACACTCGATGACTGCTTGGAAAACGGATTCAGTGCCGAGCAATTGCGCTATGTGCCAAACGGCGTGCACCATGTTGATGTAGATAACGAGCAAATCACTGCAGTGCGTAAAAAACATGCATTGCCACATCAGTATTTACTTTTCGTGGGCACTTTAGAACCGCGCAAAAATCTGCAACGCCTCATCGATGCTGTGGAAACTCTTGGGCCCGATGCACCCCCGTTAGTAGTGGTGGGGGCCGATGGTTGGGGAACTGAAATTGTTGCGCGGTCGCGAGTAAAAATGCTTGGGTTTGTTTCAAGTGACGACCTCGCAGCGTTGTATGCAGGAGCGGCTGCATTTTGTTATCCATCGCTGCGTGAAGGATTCGGATTGCCCATTTTGGAAGCAATGTCACATGGTGTTCCGGTGGTCACAAGTTTGGGAAGTTCAACGGAAGAAGTATCGGGTGGTGCCGCAGTTCTCGTGAACCCCAATAGTGCTTCAAGTATTGCCGATGGCATATTGCGTGCGTTGGAAAATCGTGAAGCGTTATCACAAAGCGGGCTCACGCGTTCACGTTCGGTCACCTGGGAACGCACAGCGGCACTTACCGTCGAGGTGTATCGCGAAGTGATGGAAGAAACCACAGGGGCGTCTCGTGGTTGATGCAGTAAAAGCAACTGAAGTTGCCGTCAACTTGTTGTGGTGTGTGCCAGGAAAAGTAGGGGGCAGTGAGCAGTACCTCACTCGGCAACTTGCCGGCTTGTGTGGGCGTAGCGAGTTCGCTCTTCACGCATATGTTCCTCAAGGTTTCATTGCTGCTCATAGCGAACTCGCCGATGTAGTTCAGATGCACGAGATGTCTTCAACGGCACATAATCGAGCCGCTCGCATTTTGTTTGAAAATACGTGGCTCAATGCACGTACGAAAAGTGCTCAACTTGTTCATCACGGAGGTGGCACATTGCCATTGCGTGGCAACAACAACACGTTGCTCACTGTGCACGATGTGCAGTACCTCACTTACCCCGAGTATTTCTCTGCGGTGCGGTTGCGTTACTTGAAAGCAATGATGCCGCGCTCAGTCAAGCGCGCGCGAGCAATTGCTGTTCCTTCGGCCTACGTGCGCGGGGTGCTGATGGAGCAGTTCTCGTTGCCGGGTGAAAAAATACATGTGGTACGACACGGGGTAGAGGCACTGGTGCGCAGCGAAGAAAATATTGCTCGCGTGCGCAACAAATATGGCCTGGAAAACGTCGAGTATTTCATTTACCCAGCAATGACACACCCGCATAAGAACCATGCATTTTTAGTGAACCTGCTTGCTGGCGCGTGGAAACATCGCAGCGAGCACTTGGTGTTCATTGGTTCTGCAGGGCGAGCACACGAAGAACTCCTCGCACTCATTGCACAACTTGGCCTCGCGCATCGTGTGCATGTGGTGGGTCGGGTGGAAGGCACCGAGCGCGATGCATTTGTTGCAGGTGCGCGTGCATTGTTGTTCCCTAGTCAATACGAGGGTTTTGGCGCTCCACTCATTGAGGCCATGTCGCTCGGTGTGCCAGTGGTGTGTGCCAATACCGCAAGCCTTCCAGAAGTCGCAGGTGATGCTGGCGTGGTATTGCCGCTCACGCTTGAAGCATGGAGTGACGTGCCAAACATTATTGACAGCACTGCTGTAGATCTTGTGCAGCGCGGGCATGAGCGAGTGAAGTATTTCTCACTTGCTGAATCGGGCAGCGATCTTGCAGCGACGTATGAAAGCATGCTTGCATGAGTTCTCGCCCCATCGTGGTGTTGTGTCCGCACTTTGCGCCCGACACTGCACCCACTGGAGTGGTGATGACCCGCATAGTTGAAGAACTAGTAGAGCGCGGTCATGAAGTACATGTTGTTACCTCGTTGCCGTGGTATCGCCAGCACCAAGTAGAAAAAGAATGGCAAGGCAATCGCAAGAGCTGTGAAATCACGCCGTGGGGTTCCATCACTCGGGTTTCTCCTTTCGCCGGAAAAGACAAGTCGCACATTGCGCGTCGCGCTGTTGGCTTCGTTGGCTTTAGTGCGCTACTGGGTATTCGGGGAGTATTTGCCGGGGGAGTGCGGCGTCGAGCACATGCTGTCATTGCCATGTCGCCACCACTCACTTTGGGTCTCACCGGTTGGCTGGTGGCGCGAGTGCGCAGAGCGCCA
>JAURNB010000081.1 GCA_030830415.1 Acidimicrobiales bacterium
AGATACATGCGTTTCGATCGTGGTCATGGAGGGCTTTCTTTCTCGGAAATGACGATACGAGATTACCTACCTGCGAGAGTCAGGAGGTAAATCAAGAGTCTTTGTGGGTTTGTGATTTTGCATCGGGGGACACCCTGCGCACCTCAACTGTAGGCGATGCACCCTAGGAGACCCCATATTTCACCAGCACGTCGACCGTGATGGCGCCAAAAAGAAGTGAGATGTAGGAAATCGAGTAGGAAAATACGCGCATCGACACCGCTTCCGTGGGGGTCCGCCACAAATATCCGATGCCGAGGAGGAAAAGTGCCCCCAAAACAGCTGCCGACACCCCATAAATGACCCCTAAATCGGCAACTGGCAGCAAAATGAGGCTCGCCACCACCAAAGCCACGGTGTAGCGCAACATGGCCCACAAAGTCTGTTTCATGGGCACAACGGTGGGCAACATGGGCACTTGGGCCGCTTTGTAGTCATCGGAGTGGCGAATGGCCAAAGCCCAAAAATGTGGGGGAGTCCAGAGAAAAATGAGCAAAAAGAGCAAAAAAGCGGCCCAAGACACCTGATTAGTGACTGCCGACCAGCCCACGAGCACGGGTACGGCCCCGGCGGCACCCCCGATAACGATGTTTTGGCGGCTCGTGCGCTTCAGCCACACGGAATAAATGACAACGTAGAACATGGTGGCCGAGAAGGTGAGTAGGGCCGACAACAGGTTGGCGCTGACCCACAAAATGGCAAAAGCCACAATTTCCAGGATCCAGGCAAAAATGACGGCATTTCGCGGGGCGATGAGGCCAGTGACCAAGGGCCGCCCTTGGGTGCGCTCCATGAGTTTGTCGATATCGCGGTCGATGACCATGTTGAGGGCGTTCGCCCCGCCAGCGGCCAGTGAGCCCCCCACCAAGGTGAGCACAACGAGCCACGTGGCTGGCCAACCCTTTTGTGCCAGAACCATGGTGGGAACGGTGGTGACCAACAAAAGTTCCACAATGCGTGGTTTGGTGAGGGCGATATAGCCGCCAATAACGGTGGTGGGTCGGCGACCCGAACCATTGTGCGACAAAGCCCGGCGTGCAAGACGCGAAGGAACGAGGGGGCGAGCACCAACAGCCATGGAAATGCCCATCGTAGAGGCAGAATGTCGTAATGGCATCAACGACCGAATCACCCGCAGCAGATGTTGCTGTCGATGAGCAACTCGACACCGACAAGCCATGGATCGTGCTTGTCTGGAATGACCCCATCAACCTCATGTCGTATGTCGCATTTGTCCTCCAAAAACTTTTTGGTTACAGCAACGAAAAAGCAACGGAGTTAATGCTCGACGTTCACCACAAAGGCCGCGCTGTTGTCTCAAGCGGTGCCCGTGAACGCGCTGAACTCGACGTATTTCGCCTACATGAGCATGGTTTATGGGCAACCATGCAACGCGACACATGATGCGCCGTCGCAACTCTGGGCCATTTGTTGCACAACGCGATGGCACGTATGTAATGAAGCTTTCGCCCGATGTGCAGGCATTGCTTGTGCATATGTTCGGTGAATTGCGAGATGTTCTCACCACTGGCGATTCCAACGAACCCGCACTGCAGCGACTCTTCCCTGTGGCCTACCACCTCGACGCCGAAAGCAATGAGGAATACCAACGCCTGATGCGCAGTGAGCTGGTGGCTTCTCGGCTCGCTGCTATTTCGCGGGCCGTCGAGGTCATCGATACCGCTGAGAACCAGTCGCCTATTCTCACGTCGGGCGACATGTCACAGTTCATGCAGTCACTCAATGCCATTCGCCTCTTGCTCGGCACCATGCTCGATGTGAGTGAAGACGATGAGCTCAATGGCCAAAATGGCCTGGAAGATGATGATCCACGGCTGGCTCAACATCATTTATATGCCTATTTGGGGTGGTTATTAGAAGCTTCTATAAGTGCTCAGATGAATCGGGGGGAAATTCGCTAATTCCCTGATAGTTTTGCAACGCTCTCGCGTGGAGTCGAACAAGCCCCCATCGTCTAGTGGCCTAGGACACCACCCTTTCAAGGTGGCGGCACGGGTTCGAATCCCGTTGGGGGTGCGAAATACGGTTATCTACAACTTAATATCAGCAATAACGATCATGTTTTTCAATGATCAAAGTGTGGAATTTATGTCGTCACTTTGGTCCCGTGGTGAAGCTGGAGTTCACGCCGGCCTGTCAAGCCGGAGGTCGCGGGTTCGAGTCCCGTCGGGACCGCGTGTGCAGATGTTTACATCTGTCACGGTCGAGTAGCTCAGTCGGCAGAGCGTCCGCCTGAAAAGCGGAAGGTCACCGGATCGACGCCGGTCTCGACCACAATATCTTTATGAAGCGCCGCGACATTGAGGGCCTGCGCGCCCTAGCAGTTGGTGTCGTGGTTTTATACCACGCACACTTCTTCGCCTTACGTGGCGGTTTCGTTGGCGTTGACGTTTTTTTCGTCCTCTCGGGTTTTCTCATTACGTCGCTGCTCGCTAGCGAGTTCGCCGCAAACAAACGCATTTCATTGCGCCAGTTTTATGCGCGCCGCGCACGGCGCTTATTGCCGGCTTCCACTCTTGTGATTGTCGCAACAGTTATTGCAGGGCGCATCTGGCTTGAGCCACTGCGCTTGCGCGACCTTGGGCAAGACGCCATTGCAAGTGCTGGGTTTTTTGCCAACATCACTTTTGCCAACCGTGGCACCGATTACTTGCAATCAACTTTGCCACCTTCGGCGCTGCAACATTTTTGGTCGCTTGCCGTGGAAGAACAGTTCTATGTGGTGTGGCCAGCACTCCTTGCATTACTGCTCTGGCGTTCACGCAGTTTCCGTACGCGTGCTGTTGTTGGTATTTCCGTTCTCAGCATTGCATCGTTTGCAGTGTGTATTTGGCAAACCAATACCACGCAACAATGGGCGTTCTTTGGGCTGCACGCACGTGCATGGGAACTAGGGCTCGGCGCTCTCCTCGCACTTGCATGGAACAACGTCAACAGCATCGCCACGTGGTTACGTGCAGTTGTGGGTTGGCTTGGCCTCGTTGCCGTCATTGCCAGTTGTTTTCTCTTCAATGAAAAAGTGTTATTCCCCGGCTATGCCGTGTTGCTCCCTGTTGTTGGCACCCTGTGCGTGCTCATTGCTGGCGACGACAACCGCTATGGACCGCAAATACTTTTACGGTTCGAAGCATTGCAATTCATCGGAGCTCGTTCGTATTCGTTGTATCTCTGGCATTGGCCTGCACTCATCATTGGTGAAGCTGCCTACGGCCACACGCTCAATGCAACTGAACGCATTCTTCTTTTAGGCATTGCATTTTGTGGCGCATGCTTGTCGTACGCATATGTTGAGAACCCAGTGCGGCACTCCGCGAAGCTGCAAATCAAACCGATGTTCGCGCTCACCATGGGAGGTGGCCTCATTGCAGTGAGTCTTGCCGCCGGCATCGTTCTCAAATCAAATTCATCATCACTTGCGAGCGACGTAGTTGCTGAAGCACCTATTGCGATGCAAACTACAACCACTCAAGTACCTGCCGTAACAACAGTGGCGCCTCTTGTAGAAACAACAACAACAATTCCTTTGCCACCGCCCGTTGTTGTGAGCCCGGCTGCACCACTTGAAGCAGTTGAGCAAGGTGTGCTTGCGCAAGAAGTTCCTTCAAACCTAGATCCATCACTACGTGCAGCCATGGGTGACAAGCCCATCATTTACGACAACGGTTGTCATGTGAGTGTTGGCCCTTCGACGCCGAAGAAGTGCGAATACGGTGCTAAAAAATCGCCTTTCACCGTTGCTCTCTTTGGCGACTCGCACGCTGCACAATGGTTTCCCACCATTCAAATGACTGCCCGTCAACAAGGTTGGCGGTTCTTACCCTTCACCAAATCTGGTTGTCCACCTATTGACCTCATTACATGGAACATGCTCTCGTCAAACACATATCCGCAGTGCAGACCATGGCGCAAGAACGTCATTGAAATGATGATTGCGGAAAAAGTGCAAGTGGTGTTCATTTCTTCATCTGTGAAACTCATGGCCGTAAATACACGTAATCCATTTTTGCCAGAGCAAGTAGTTGAAGGACAAACAGAATTACTCACGCAATTAAAGGCTGCGGGAATTACTCCGATTCTCATCACCGATACGCCATACCCCGGCGACAACTTACCCATTTGTCTTTCTCGCCACATCAAGAATGTTCCAAAGTGCACTTATGACCGCGAGAAGGGTTACCGCGTGGAGCGCATTCAAGCCATTATCGATGCGGGTGCAAAAAATGAAGTGCAAGTGCTCGACATCAGCAACTGGCTCTGCGGTGCTACGAAGTGCCCCGCCATTGTGGGCAACATTTTGGTGAACCGCGATGGTGATCACATCACCACGAAATATGCACAATGGCTACAGCCGCTGTTCGATGCGGCGGTCTCACCATATGTGAATTACGTGCGCCAGCGCACCAGCGTTTCCTGAGCCACTGTTGCCACGTGTGTGCCGTCTTGGGCAAACACGTAACCAAACGATAAACCTCGGCCGCCA
>JAURNB010000082.1 GCA_030830415.1 Acidimicrobiales bacterium
GCTGCAAGGATGAGGAATTGATTCACCAACATCTGTTAGTCCTTCCTTGCCAAAACAATTGCGCCGATAACGGCCACGAGTAATACAAATGACAAAGCCCAAAATGGCAGCAAATACGGACCAAAAATTTGATCTGAAATTGCTTGAGTGCTCACCAGTTCTGAGTCGGTTGGAAGTTTTTCATCACCGAAACTTGAAGTGAGCGCCATGATCATGACACCTAAAAGAAGCAGCGAGGCCGGGATACCGAGATACCACGTCGGGTTGTTCAGTAGTTTCTCTTTACCCAGTTGGGCTCGAGTCAACATGGTGCCGAACAAGAAGAGCACCATCACAGCGCCGATATACACAAGAACTTGTGTCACCGCAACGAACTCTGCAGCGAGCAAAATATATTGTGCTGCTGCACCCGCAAGCACAAGCACCAACCACAATGCTGCGTGTACAACGTTGTTGACAGTGACTACGCGTAGTGCGCCAACCACCATGATGGCGGCAATAATTCCGAAGGCAATGTTTTGAGCAACCATGGTTACTTTTTGCCTTTCTTGTCGGCGCCTACTTCTAATTCAGGCGCTGCAGGAACGGTTTCCATCCACTCACCAAGTTTTGCCTTGTCATGTAAGAGGTCGGCGATACGTGGCTCAGAGTATTCGTATTCAGGACTCCAGAAAAGCGCGTCGAACGGACACACTTCAACACAAATTCCGCAGTACATGCACAATGCGTAGTCGATGTCGAAACGATCGAGTTTGTTGACTGCACGGGGCTTGCCACCAGCACGACGTGGCGGAGCAAGTTCTTTGTGCCCTTCAATGTAAATGCACCAGTCGGGACATGAACGTACGCACAGCATGCACGATGTGCAGTTGCCTTCGTGGAGCGCAATGACGCCGCGAGCGCGCACTGGAGGTGCCTCTTTTGCATGCGGATATTGAACGGTATTGGCGCCCTTGGTGATGGTTTCCACCATGGTGCCAAAGGTGACTCCGAGGCCTTTGAATAATCCGGGTACTTTTGCCATTAGAACGCAACCTTCAAAACTGACGTCGCCATGATGTTGACGAGCGAAACAGGAATTAGAACCTTCCACGCAAAACGCTGCAATTGATCTTCACGGAAACGTGGGTAGCTAAAACGCACCCACATGATGATGAAAACCAAACCAAGCATCTTCGTGAGCATGATGAGCGGTCCGCCGATATTCATCCAATTATCGACGTCGTTGATTCCGGTCCATCCGAACCAGGAGAAAGGAACGCCCCAGCCGCCAAGGAAAAGCACTGATGCGATGAAGGCAAACACGCCGGCGGTTGCGAATTCACCGATGAAGAACATCAGGAATCGGAAACCTGAGTATTCAGTCATGTAACCCGACACCAATTCAGATTCGGCAATAGGCATGTCGAAAGGAGTCTGTGTTAATTCTGCTTGTACAGCAATCATGAAAATAACAAAGCCGACAAATTGCGTGAGCAGATAAGGGTTACCTAAACCATCCCAGCCAAAAATGCTGCCTGCATTTTGTGCAACAACAATGTTTTGCAAATTCATTGAGCCGGCCTGAATGACAACACCCACAACCGCGAGGATCATTGGCAGTTCATATGCGATGAGCTGGCCAGCTGCTCGCAAGCCACCGAGCAACGAATATTTATTGGCACTCGACCAACCTGCCATCAAAATGCCGAGCACCGAAACTGACGACACTGCAAGCGCATAAAACACACCTGCCTCGAAGTTGGTGAACCATGCATCAGGGCCAAACGGCACAACAGCAACAAGCAGGAATGTACTTGCGAGAACAATAAGCGGCGCAATCTTAAATACAAAGCTGTCGGCGCGTTCTGGCAAGAGATCTTCTTTTTGCAACCACTTGCCTACTTCAGCAAATAGTTGCATTGAGCCGTAAGGTCCTGCTTCCATTGGCCCCAGACGACTTTGCATGAACGACATCATCTTGAATAGGAACAAATAGACGATGGTTCCTGCAGGTAAAAGAACAGCAACAGCGCCGCCAAGCAGGCGCAAAAGTGTTTCCCCCCAATAAGGAATGCTGGATAGTAAGGCGTACATCAGCGATCAATGTCTCCGAGGATGAAGTACAACGAAGCGAGAATGGTGATGATGTCGGGGACGTAAACACCTTTCAACAGCCACGGCACGATGGAAATATTGTTAAAACTTGCCGAACGGATCTTCACACGGAAAGGTCCGAGGTCACCCTTTGACACAACGTAATAACCCATTTCACCGAGCGGGTTTTCAGTTGATATCCAAGCTTCACCTTCTGGCACCTTAATAATGCGTGGCACCTTGGTCATCACAGGACCACTGGGTAATGTGTCTAAGAGACGTTCAACAATATAAGTAGATTCACGTGTCTCTTGGAGACGTACCCAACAACGTGCGTACGAGTCGCCGTCGTTGTGTGTCCATACTTTCCAATCGACCTTGTCCCATGCCATTGGTAGTGACTGATCGCGACGGAGGTCCCAGTCGACACCGCTAGCGCGCAAGTTTGCACCTGACATGCCGTACTGCAAGGCAACATCGCGAGGGATCACACCAATACCACGAGTACGTGATTCAAAGATTTCGTTGCCGAAAAGCAAGTTCTCAATTTCGTCGCAGAACTTCCGCATCTTTTTCATCACTGCACGTGTTTCATCAACCCAACCTGCAGGCAGGTCGTCTTTGAGTCCACCGATACGGTCGAAGTTGGGGTGGAAGCGTCCGCCGGTTGCACCTTCAATGAGGTTCAGCACATATTCGCGGTCGCGGAATGCGAAAAAGACAGGAGTAATTGCGCCGAGCTGAACTCCGAGATCTCCGAGGAAGAGCGAAACGTTTGCGATGCGGGAAAGCTCGAACAAAATGGTGCGAATGTGTTGCGCACGAGGTGGTGCTTCAATTTCCATCAACTGTTCGGCTGCCAAAATGAATGGCACTTCGTTTGCAAAACTGCCGAGCCAGTCGATGCGGTTCACGAGAGCAGTAACTTGCGGGAACGTGCGCACTTCGGTCAACTTTTCATAACCACGATGCATGTATCCACACGATGGTTCTGCCCACAACACTTGCTCACCGTCGAGACGAGCAATGATGCGTAGCGTGCCGTGGGTAGCAGGGTGTTGTGGCCCAATGTTGAGGGTCATCCCCTCGGTTTCGAGTTCTACGTTGACGCGCGCATCTGCTGCTTGCGAGGCAATGTAAGCCAACTGTTGACGATCACCAATCATTGTCATTGTGCTGATCCTTCCGCTTCATCTTCATCGCCGCCACCAGGAAGTGGTTCTACATCGACAATTCCAGGCCACGGTTTCACCATGCGTGACAGCAGTGGGAAGTCTTTGCGTAATGGGTGCCCCTCGAAATCGGTTGGCAGGTACATGTTGCGCAAATCGGGGTGACCCGCAAATGAGATGCCGAACATTTCATGAGTTTCTCGTTCATGCCAGTTTGCACCAGCGAAAACACTCACCCACGAGGGAACTTCTGGAGTTGCATCGGGAACATCGGTTTTCATAGTGATACCCACATGAGTGCGGTGATTCACCAGACGAGCGAAAACTTGCATCCGTGTTTCGCCACCAGCAAGGCCTTGTTTGATTTCCGTGCTGCGTTCTTCTCGTTCTGCAGTTGGGTCTTCTTCACCTTTTCCAAAAGGCGATGGCATCCAGTCGATTGCTGAAAGAAAGCAGAAGTAGTCGAAACCTAAACTTGCCTTTAATGCTGCGGCACTTGTTGCCCATGCATCGGTAGCAATACGTACACACAGGTCGTTGCCAACGTTGATGTGCGACTCTACGAGCGCATCGCCCAAGCAAGCCGTTACATCACTCAGTAATTGTTCACGCATCTGATCTTGACGCGGAGTTGCTTCAGCGGGAGACGACAACGGGTTCACCTTTCCGCTCGGCAACAGCTGCAGCATCACGGTTCATAGCGACGTATCCGTCGCCACGCCAGCGCGCAGCCATATCTTCATTTTTAATGCGTTGTTGCAACAACACAATTCCTTCAAGAAGTGCTTCTGGTCGTGGTGGGCAACCAGGAACGTAAACATCGACCGGAATGATTTGATCGACGCCTTTAGTTACTGAGTAGCTATCCCAATAAGGTCCGCCGCAGTTCGCGCAACTTCCCATTGAGATGACGTATTTCGGTTCTGGCATTTGCTCGTATAAACGCTTGACAGCAGGAGCCATTTTGTCGGTCACGGTTCCGGAGATCACAACAAGGTCTGCTTGTCGTGGGCTTGCGGGGAGAGGAATCACACCAAGACGCATCACGTCGTAGCGCGGCGAGCCAAAGGCAGCACCCATTTCAATAGCGCAACATGCGAGACCCCACTGGTACACCCACAAGCTGTACGAGCGTCCCATGTTGAAAAGTGAGGTAAGAGGCTTGGGTAGCCGACCACGTTCTACGAGTCCCATATTTTTAGCCCTTCGCCTTTGTCATTCTGCAAGTACGCAATTCACCTGGCATGCATTGTGTTGTTACACCCACCGCAATACTCCCTTACGCCACGCGTACACAAGCCCAAGCAACAAAACGGCGACAAAGATACCCATTTCAATGAGACCGAATGATCCGTAACGCTCAAGTTGTGTTGCCCATGGAAACAAGAAGACTGCTTCAACGTCGAAGACAACGAACAAAAGTGCAAAAACGTAATAGCGAATTTGGCTTTGCGACCAGCCTTCACCAACAGGGTCTACACCACTTTCATACGGCATAGATTTTTCGCGCGTGGGGTGATTCGGCCGCAAAAGCGACGAGACCCATAGCAAGAGCCCAGCCAATGCAAAAGCGAGGAGCCCAAACCAAAACACGGTGAGATATGAACGCAAGAAGTCGGACATCGCATACGAAACTACTACTTGACACGCATTTGAAAGGAAACCATCGCCCGTTCCCGTCAAGATTTCAGGCCGTTACTTGTGCATTTGAGCAACAAAATACTCGAGCAACACTGCGCATTGGCTCGCATAGGTGTCGGCTCGGCGGGCAGTTTCTTCGAGCAAGGTCTCAGGGTCGATGCCTGCTTGCTGAAGTTCGACTGGCCCGGCTGCTGAACCCACCCGCGACCACCTCTGCACTACTGCCGGGGTCACTTCGGGGTGGAACTGGACGCCAAAACTCCGCCCACACTGGAATACCTGCACCCCGGCGGAGCTTTTTGCCCAGATCTGGGCTTCTGCGGGTGGGATGAGCATGTCGTAATGCCACTGAAACCACTGTTTTTGGGCAAAATCGGGCATTTTTTGCGTAAAATTGGGTTCCCAGTCCACCGAAAACCAGCCAATTTCCGTGTGATGAGCCGCTTTCACCTCGCCACCGAGGGCAAAAGCCAGTATTTGGGCCCCAAAACAGACCCCAAACAGGGGAATTCCGGCCTGGTGGGCACTTCGCAGCAGCTCACTCTCCTTGCGTACATGGTGCGCTACATCAGTCCAATAGACCGACCAATCGGAGCCTAACGACACCACTAATTGCACATCTTGGCCCAAAAGTGGCCACTGGTCTGACTCTTCTCGTGTGAGTTGAGTAAAGACATACCCCATGTTTTGGAAGGCCGCAACAACATGTCCGCCATCGTTGTCGCCTTGGTTCGCAATGAGGATTGCACGCATAGGGCTACGGTAGGTGCAGATGGGCGAAACAACAATCACTCCACAAGACATTCTTTCCGCAGCAGACGCGGGACGTGCCTATGTGAAACACACCCCCATCACCCCATCGGCTGCCTTAAGCGAACTGTGCGGAGGCACCGTTGTGCTGAAAGCAGAAAACCTCCAGCGCACCGGTTCATTCAAAATTCGAGGGGCACTCAACAAGCTTTCGACCCTCGGGGCGAGTGCCCAGCATGGTGTTGTTGCCGGAAGTGCTGGCAACCACGCAGGCGCTTTAGCTTTTGCTGCAAAAGCACACGGTGTGAAGTGTGAGATCTTCGTCCCTTCCGGAGCTTCGCTTTCGAAAATTGCTGCCTGTCGTGCATATGGTGCAACAGCTTCCGAAGGCGGCGAGTCTCTTGATAATGCTGTTGCTCACGCCATGGAACGCGCACAAGAAACTGGAATGGCGTTTTGTCACCCCTATGACGATCTTGCAGTCATTGCTGGTCAAGCAACACTTGGACTTGAACTCATTCACGACATTGAAAATTTACGCACTGTTGTCATTCCACTCGGCGGAGGTGGCTTGGCAGGTGGTACCGCAATTGCACTCAAACAATTTGACCCCAGCATCAAGGTCATCGGCGTTCAGGTCAGTGCATGCGCGCCTTATGCACACTCCCCTGCACCTGACGGACCAGTTGTCACCCTCGCCGACGGTATTGCAGTAAAACGACCCGGCACAATTACGCGACCCATTATTGAAAAGTGGCTCGACGATGTAGTTGTTGTCGATGAAGAAGATGTTGCTGACGCAATGATTCTTCTCATGGAGCGGGGGAAGTTACTTGTTGAAGGTGGCGGTGCCGTTGGCGTATCAGCGCTCATGCGCGGATTGGTATCGCCATCTGCACAGGGCACAACATGTGTGGTTCTTTCTGGTGGCAACGTAGATATGGGTCTCATTCCTGGGCTCATTCGACGACACGAAACCCAAGCAGGGCGTCGCCTCATTGTGTTTGTGCGCATCTCTGATCGGCCTGGTGGACTCGCACAGCTTTTAAGTTTGTTCGCAGAAAATGGTGCAAACCTAGTTGAGGTAGAACATGTGCGCGAAGGGGTTGATCTTCATGTGCGTGAAACCGGAGTGCAAATTGTTCTGGAAACAAGAGGACCCGAACACGCCGCAACAGTTCTCGCAGCTGCTCGCAGTGGTGGCTATGAAATAACCGAGCTCACTCGCTAAAAAAATAACTACTAGCGACCAGTAAGTGCTGCAACTTGTTGTGTTGCGTCGAGCAACCAACCAGGAACTACACCGATAGCGATGGTGAAAATAGCGGCTATCGCTACAGCAAGACCCGTTAAGAAAGGCACTTGTATAGGTGTATTTTCTGCGGTCTCTTCTTCAAGCCACACACTCACCATGATGCGCAAGTAGAGGAATGCACCAATAACCGATGCGACCATCGCAGCAATTGCAATTGCGTAGCTATTCACTTCAACTGCTGCCTTGATGACACCAAACTTTGCAACAAAACCTGATGTCAATGGCACACCTGCTTGCGCAAGGAGAAACACGGTGAGCGCCAATGCAAGTGCGGGCTGTTGTTTTCCAAGCCCCTTGAAGTCAGACAATTCAGTTGCGGTATCGCCCTTGCGTGCTACCAAACCAACAACAGCAAATGTACCAATGACCAAAACTGTGTACAGCAACAAGTAGGTCATGACACCTGAGATGCCATTTCCCGCATCGGGACTATTTGGATGCGCTGCAGCCTCGATACCTACCAACATAAAACCAGCATGGCTAATTGATGAGTACGCAAGCATGCGCTTGACATTTGTTTGCGTCACAGCAAGGAGCGAACCAACGACAATGCTCAAAAGTGCAAGCACCCAAATGATGGGGCGCCAGTCGTCGACACGCGTTGGCAATGCTGTCAAGGTAACGCGAAGCAGGGCAGCGAACGCTGCAGTTTTTCCAGCCGATGCCATAAACGCGGTGACCGGAGTTGGTGCACCTTGGTACACATCGGGTGTCCACATGTGAAATGGAACTGCTGCCACTTTGAAAGCCAAGCCCACAAGCATGAGGCCAGTACCTACGAGTAAGAAAACATCATTACGGGGTACTGATTGCGAAGAAGACAGCGCTGTGAAGATGCCCGAGATGTTCGTTGTTTTTGTTGCACCATAAACAAGTGCAATTCCGTACATAAAAAAGGCCGACGAAAAGCCACCGAGAATGAAGTACTTCAGACCAGATTCTTGGCTCTCACTGCGCCGACGATTGCTTGCCGCAAGCACATAAAGCGACAGGCTCAAAGTTTCTAGACCAAGGAAAAGAACGATGAGATCATTTGACGCGACCATGATGATGCCGCCGATAGCTGCGGTGAGGTACAACACATACAGTTCGGGTCCGTCATCGGAGTCGCGCTGGAGATAATCGCTAGTGAGCAAACTGCACAAAAACACCGCGGCACAAATACTGATTGTTCCGAGAAGTGCAAAGTGGTCGAGTGCTAATGCATCACCGAAAATTGCTCGTGGCTTTTCATTCGTTACGTTGTCCCATAACAAAACAGTAGAAATCAAAGTAATTGCAGCAGTGGCAGCACTAAGAATTCCATACCAATGACGTGGCCATTGGGGCGTGAGAGAACCCACCAGCATGAGAACAACAATGCCGCCCAGCAAGATGAAAAGAGGGTTGAGATAAAACCAAGGAACACTTGGTCCGACAAGTTTTTCGGCGGCGAACAACATCAGTGGTCCTCGTGCTTTTCTTCTTTAGCGGCTGGAGCTTTTTCAATTTCCACAACAGCAGGCTCAAAAGTACGACCGCTACGTTCTTCAACGTGTGCGACCAATACCTTCACACTTGGCTCAATACGATCCAACATTGGCTTTGGATACACACCGGTGAACACGATGGCAGCAATGAAGGTCAGCAAGAGCATTCCTTCACGAGGCGTTAGTTCTGGGAATGAAGCATTTGCTTCGTCGACCTCGCCATGGAATACACGCTGGTACGCCCACAACAAATACAACGCTGCCAAGATGACTCCGGTTGTGCCGACCACAACCCACCAGCGTGCATTTTCAAATGAACCGATGAGGATGAGGAACTCACCAACGAAACCGTTGAGGCCCGGAACTCCAATAGATGAGAGCATCACCACCATAAAGGCAGCAGCAAAAATAGGGGCGACAGATTGCAGACCTTTGAGTTCTGCAATTTGGCGGGTGTGGCGACGCTCGTAAATCATTCCTACAAGCAAGAAGAGTGCTCCGGTTGAAATTCCGTGGTTCACCATTTGCATGACGCCACCAGAGAGGGCCACCGACGTAAATGCGAAAGTACCAAGGACAATGAATCCGAGGTGAGCTACTGAAGAATAGGCAACGAGACGCTTCAAGTCTTTTTGCATTGTTGCTGCAATGGCTCCCCACAAAATTCCTGCA
>JAURNB010000083.1 GCA_030830415.1 Acidimicrobiales bacterium
AGTCGTGCGCGGCAAAGACGGAATTGCTCGTGCCTTTCTCAACATCTGCCGCCACCGCGGGGCCCCGGTGACCGAAGAATGCTTTGGTCATTCGCGGCGCTTCACTTGCCCGTATCACTCATGGGTATACGACACCGAAGGTGCACTGGTGGGCAACACCGATCGCGCCGCATTTGACGGCATCGATGTAGACGCACTCGTTGAACTTCCCACTGCTGAAAAATCAGGAGCCATCTTCGCCATTCTCACGCCGAGCCTTCCTATCGACATCGACACATGGCTTGGCGATATGGCATCGGCGCTCGACATTTTGGATCTCAACAACCTCTATCGTCATCGCGATGGCTTGCCTGCCGAGAGCGGCAACTGGAAAGCAACCGCCGATGGATATGTGGATGGGTACCACCTCGGCTATTTGCACGGTAAGAGCATTGGCACGAAGTCAATCACTAACCGCAACACCTACGACCTCTATGGGCCTCATGTGCGTCTTGGCTTTGCCAACAAGCCACTGCCCGCAATGCGCGATCTTCCCGAGGATGAATGGCAACTACTCAATGCCATGAGCTTGGTGCATTACATTTTCCCGAATATTTCCATTTCAGGTCAGCCCAACGGTGGCCTCATGATGAGCCGTATTTTGCCAGGCTCTACTCCCGACCGCTGCCAGGTAGAGCAGTTCCAATATTTTCGCGAGCCCATGACTACACCCGAGCAAATTGCCGATGCCGACTACAAGCGCGAGTTGTATTTAGCGGTCACCCGCGATGAAGACTTTGCAACCGTCATCAAAATTACCGATGCCATGGCAGGGATTCCTGACGATGTCATGCGATATGGCCGCAATGAAAGCGGCAATCAAAACTTGCACCGCTGGGCCGAAGCGCTAGCCGACGGCACAACTCCGTAACTTGAAGTCGCGATTTTGTTCGATATAAGTGCCGCTTTCGCATTTTTTTCGCTTCTCACTTATGCTGAACACTTGTGAGTGAAAGTCCAAGGAAACGTATCGATGGTCGAGAGACCATGGAGCGCATTGTTGAGTTTGCCGAACGTGAACTTGTTGAGCACGGTGTAGCTGGTTTCAATCTCACTCGCGTTATTGAGCAGTCGGGAGTCTCTCGCGGTTCGGTATATCATCACTTCATCAATCGCGAGGGCACCATTGCTGCAGTCGAAACAAAGCGCTTGATTGAAGATCTCAATAATGCCAACAATGTTCTGCGAACATTTGTTACTAACGCCACGAGTGTTAATGAAATCTTGGATGGGGTAAAATTTCTTTTGGAGTCCACCGCCACCGAAGAAGCCCGAGAAACCCGTAGAAGGCGAAATGTCACCACGGTGAACGCCCGTGCTATTCCAGTACTTGCACAGGTCATCTCTCTGCGCGAAGCCGAGGGAGACGCACATGTTGCAGAAACTATTCGTCTCGCCGCTGAGCGTGGAATCTTTCACCCCCGTTTACCTGCCCGGGGAATTGCTCATTTTGTGAGCAGTTTGTTTGCTGGTCGCCTCGTTGTTGACATGCTCAACGACCCTGAAGCTGATGCTGCTTGGATTGACGTCACCATTGAGGCCCTGCGCCACCTGCTCGCCCCAGCAGAGACATAACTAGATAAATATTTACTATTAGTTGTATTTTAATCTAGTTAAAACTAGATTCTCGGAGTGGCCACTCGGACATTTGCTGATTCTTTAGGGTGCACTCCCCAACGGATTTTCCTTGGCGTCATTGCAATTGCTCTCGGTCTTTCCTTTTTTGCCCGCCCCACACCAGCAACCGGAATTTCCCCTCCCGTCGTCTGTAAAAACACCAAGTCGGGGTTGGTGACTGCCCTCGTGAAAAACAATTGCCTCTCGGGAAGCAAAAAACTTTTGCCAGCCACAACTCCGACAGGCATCACGGTGTGTGAGCAGTCTTTGACAAAGAAACTCGTTGCTTCCCCCACTTCTCGCTGCCCCTCCAAAACAAAACTCATTGCGATTCCCCTCGATACAGGGATGCTCAAAATTTGTAGCAACCCAAAAACGCGCTTGGTTGTGAGAGCAACAAAGAAATGTGCATCTGGCTCGGTCGCGCAAATATGGACAGTCTTTGGTCCAACGTCAACAACTACTTCGACGAAACCTATGCCAAGTCCTACCCCTACGTCTCAAGAGACCGTCAGCAATACATCTTCCACAACAAGCAGCTCTACAACAGTACCCACAGGAACCACGAGCAGTAGTTCTTCTACAACAAGCAGCAGTTCAACAACCACCTCAACTACTACTTCAACTACCGCTACTTCAACTACTGCTGCACCAACTTCTACCGCATCATCAACTACCTCAAGTACAACAACAACTGTTGCACCAACGACAACAAGCACTACTTCCACCACAACAAGTACCACCACATCAACAACAGTCGCTCCTAGCCCAACGGCCGCCATAACGTCATTTACGGCTGCAGCAACCACAGTGAACTACGGCGATAGCACCACACTGACGGCAACATTTGCACATGGCACAGGAACAATTAATAATTCTGTTGGAGCCACAACGAGTGGAGTCAACGTGACGGTCACACCCACAGTCACTACCACCTATCAATTGTGGGTTGCTGGTTCACAATATGGCGACAATCAATTTGCAACGGTCACAGTCAATGTCAATCGGCTCTCGCTATATCGCACTCCAGTATCTACAGCCATTGAAACTGGTGGTGACACGGTTCTTGTCTCACGTGCATTTGGGTATGGTCAAACCTCAATTTCTTATAAGTGGTACAAAGACTCTTCTCTCATTGCCGGTGCAGCAGACAGCGAATACTTAGCAACAGAACCAGGTGAGTACGTAGTGCAAGCTATTGGCTCTTTAAACGGCGTGACGAAGACCTATACCAGTGCGGCTGCGACGGTAGTAACAAACGATGTTGCCATCACCTCGCAGCCAACAGATCAAGTTGTTGCAACAATGTGGGGAACAATAGGAGCAGCACGATTTCAAGTAGCCGCAACCGGCACGAGTACACCCACATATCAATGGTTCTGCGGAACAGGAAACCCTCTTGATGGAGAAACCGGAAATCAAATATTTGTGCAAAATGGCGGTTGTGGTAACGCTTATTTTGTAGAAGTTACGAGCACGGTTAACGGTATTGCTAATACAGTTCGCTCCAATTTTGTTCAAGTAACCCTCAACACAATCTCAATGCGGGCAGTTCCGACACAGTGGTATCTCCACAGCGGGGAAAGTATTGACCTCTATGTTTCGGCATATGGCTTACGCGGGTCAAACCTCACCTACCAATGGTTCCGCGATAACACTTCTCTCTCGGGCGCCACCGATTTCATGTATTCACCAACTGTGGGTGGTACCTACAAAGTGCTCATACAAAGTGAGCTCGGCGGCACGTATTCGTATATCGCAAGTTCTGACATCATTGTGACTCAATACGATGACCCGGCAGCAAATGAATTAGTACTTGGGCGCACATCTATTGCGCCAGGGAGAAGCACAACATTGACCCCCTATTTCTCAGGAGGTACTGGGGTCATTACCCCTGGCAACATCACAGTAACTAGTGGTACGCCAGTCACTCTCTCACCCACCATAACTACTACTTATACACTGACGGTCACCAATGTTATAAATGCCGTTGCCACTAAGAGCATTGAGTTGGTTGTTGCTAATGGATGGTCACAGGCCACCACCGGAGCAATGAACTGTGCACACACCAAACCCGCAATTATTAAAATGACAAATGGAAAAGTATTCGTCACCGGCAATCAATACACATTGTCGAAGTGCGCAGAAGTATTTGACCCATCAACAGGAACTTTTACTCGAACAAGCGATATGGCTCTTGCTCGTAAGAATCCTTACTTGTTTAACTTGGCCGATGGACGTGTGTTAATTCTCGGTGGAGTTCAAGAGAAATACCCACCAAGCACCACGCTCTACAGCATTCAACCCGAAATCTATAACCCAAGTGACGGCTCCTTCACGCTATTAGCTACGTTTCACAATGGATACAGCAATCAGCCGTGGATGCCTTTTGTGACTCAAGCAATCCAAATG